>DATHRJ010000107.1:0-8639 GCA_035465455.1 Lysobacter sp. | reverse complement strand
CTGGTGACCGCGAACGTTTCCGGCGAGCTGATGGACCTGTGGGCGGGCCCGCTGGCTTTTGCCGCCGGCGCCGAGCACCGCCGTTACGAGGGCTCCTACCAGCCTGATCCGCTGACCGTCGCCGGTTTCTACAACGGCGTGCCATCGCTGCCGACCTCCGGTGAGTACGACGTCAGCGAGGTCTATGCGGAGTTCAACCTGCCGCTGCTGTCGGATTCGCCGTGGGCCAGGAAGCTCGACCTGAGCCTGGCCGGACGCTATTCGGACTACTCGACCTTCGGTGGCGAGTTCACCGGCAAGATCGGACTGCGCTGGCAGGTGGTGGATGAGCTGGTGCTGCGCACCACATTGGCCGAAGGCTTCCGTGCACCGTCGATCGGCGAGCTGTTCGGCTCGGCCAGCCGCTTCGATGCCCAGATCACCGACCCGTGCACCGAGCCGTTCCTGGATCCCTCGGTGGAGGGTAACTGCCGCACGCTCGGCGTGCCGGCCGGCTTCGCGCAGCCCAACCCGCAGATCTCGGTCACGACCGGTGGCAACGACCAGCTCGAGCCCGAGCGCGCCGACAGCTTCAGCGCCGGCTTCGTCTGGATCCCGACGATCCTGGAGAACACCGCGATTTCCGACCGGGTCAACTTCGAGGTCACGTACTACCAGCACGAGATCGAGGGCGCGATCCAGGCAATCGATGCGCAGACCCAGCTCGACCTGTGCGTGGAAACCCTGGACCCGTTGTTCTGCGACGGCATCGGCCGTGCGGCGACCGGCGGCATCAACAACTTCAACAACCGCCTCACCAACCTGGGCGTGATCGAGACCGACGGCTGGGACGTGGACCTGTTCTGGGCATTGCCGGAAACCGCGCTGGGCAGGATCGAGTTCGACTGGCGCAACACCTTCGTCACCCGTTACGAAGCGGTCGGTGCGGCCGGCCAGCGTCAGCCGCAGGGCCCGGGCATCGAGGTCGTCGACAGTGCGATCCCGGAGTGGACCTCGACCTTCGTCGCCGACTGGAAGCTCAACAACTGGTCGGCGGCCTGGACCATCCGCCACATCGACGAGTTGCGCGAGGAGTGCGGTCGCGCGGTCAGCTTCGCCGTCTGCAGCGACCCGGCCGACGGAATCAACATCCTGGAAGCGACCACCTACCACGACCTCCAGGTCGGCTACAAAGTCGACTGGATGAAGAGCCTGCAGTTGACCGTCGGCGCCAACAACCTGTTCGACGAGGATCCGCCGATCTGCCTGTCGTGCTCGCTCAACGGCTACGACGCGTCGACCTACGACATCCCGGGTGGCCAGTTCTTCTACGTGCGCGCCGACCTGCGGTTCTGATCCATCGCTGACGCTTGAAGCATCGACGGCCGGTGGGGCGACCCACCGGCCGTTCTTGTTTCCGGCCGCCGCCGCGACCGCTCGGAAGCCGGCCGCAGCCGGTCAGCGCAGCGCGGCGTCGGGGACGTCGAGTTCCAGCGAGAGCGCCAGGTGGTCCGACAGCGCCGCCGGCAATGCGCAGGCGCCCGAGCAGCGCAACCCGTCGCCGATCAGGATGTGGTCGATCGCGCGCTGCGGCGCCCAGCTCGGGAACGTGTTGACCACGCATTCGGGTGGCTGCAGCCGGGTCTGGCGGAACAACGCCTGCATCTCGGGGCGGTCGATCGGGCAGTTGAAGTCGCCCATCAGCACCGCGTGCGGGTGGTCGTGCAGCAATTCGCCGATGAAGCCCAACTGCGCGGTGCGTGAGGCCGCCCCCAGCGACAGGTGGGCGATCGCGACCAGCAGGCCGGCATCGCCCTCGCCAAAGCGCGCCATCAGCACCCCGCGTCCGCCCAGCCGGCCCGGCAGGGGATGGTCGATCACCTCGCGCGGCTCGAGCCTGCTGAGCAGGCCGTTGGCGGTGGAGGCAACGTTGCCAACGCGGCGGTTGGGCTGGTGGCTCCAGTAGTTGAAGCCGCCGGCCTGGGCGAGGTAGTGGGTCTGGTTGGTGAAGCCCGAGCGCAGGCTGCCCGGATCGGTCTCGTTGAGCCCGACGATGTCGTAACCGCCGGCCAGTTGCGCGATCAGGTCGAGGCTGCCGCGCTTGTTGCCGGCCGGGAGCACGTGCGACCAGCTGCGCGAGACGTAATCGCTGTAGCCGCGCGTGCTGGAACCGGCCTGGATGTTGGCGCTGAGCAGGCGCAGCCGGCGCGGGCCGCCAGCGGCGCTGGCGTCCACGTTTTTCGGCGGGGCCACGGCGGCTGCGTCCATCGATCCGGGTGGGCGATTCAACCGCCGGCCGGTGCTTCCGCATCGCTGGACGGCGCGGCGCCGCTGCGTTCGGCGCGCTCCTGGGCGATCAGGTGTTCGGCGATGCGCAGGCTGTCATCGAAGGTCTTGCCCATCACCCGGTACTTGCCATTGACCACCAGCATCGGCGTGGAGTCCACGCCGCTGGCCATCAGGAACTGCTGCGCGCGCTTGAGCTTGGCGTTGATCGCGAAGCTGTTCATCGTGCTCTCGAACTGCTTCGGGTCTGCGCCGAATTTCGCATAGAACTGCGCGATCTGCGTGTCGGTCGGCAGCGGCTGCACCGGCAGGCTGCGCTCGACGTGGATCGCGCGGAACATCGCGTCGTGGGTCTTCTCGGCCAGGCCCATCGCCTGCGCGGTGTAGTACGCCTTCGCGTACGGCATCCAGTAGCCGCCGAACGGCGCGGCCACCGGCACGAACTGCACATCGGCCGGCAGGCGGGCGGCCCAGGCGCTGACCTGCGGCTCGAAGCTGGCGCAGTGCGGGCAGGTATAACCGAATGCTTCGGCCACCTCGATCTTGCCCCTGCCGGGCTGGAACGGCTGGCCGCCGGGAATCTCGGCGTAGTCGCTGCCCGCAACCGGGGCCGGGCCGCTGGGCGGTGCGATCGGACCGATCGGCGCCGAAGGCGCGGGGCTTTCGGTGGCCGCGGTCGAGGCCGGGGCGGGCGCGGTGGTCGCCGGCGCGCTGGCAGCGGGTGCGGCCGGGGTCGGCGCTTCCTGCGAACAGGCGGCGACGGTGAACAGCGCGGCGAGGATCAGGGGCAGACGGGTCAATGAAGCCAGGCGCGAGGTCATCGGGTCACTCTCCGGATATGAGGGTTGGGTGCACTGCCGGCGGCCAGTCGGGGTTGCCGGCGCAAGGGCTTGTCCAGTGGCGACAGGATAACCAAGCGGTCGGCTGCCGAGCAGTGTAGGTAGCGCAGGGTGAGGATCGCGCCGCGGCGCCGTTCAGCTGCCGTGGCGAGGTGGATTGCCCCGTCAAACGCCCGGCGAGGCCTGCGGGCGGCTGACCGGCGGCCGCGGCAGCGCGGCACGCTCGCGTGCGATCAGGTGCTCGGCGATGCGCAGCACGTCCTCGGCGCTTCTTCCGGTCACGCGGTATCTGCCGTTGACGATCAGGGTCGGCGTGCCCTCCACCCCGCTGTCGCGCAGGAATTGGCGCGCGCGTTCGAGTTGGGCTTCGACCTCGGGGCTGGCCATCGCGGCGATGAACCGTTTCGGATCGGCGCCATGGCGGGCATAGAACGCCGCGATCTCCTCGCCGGTCGGCTGGGTCAGCGGCAGGCTGCGGTCGAAGTGCAGCGCGCGGAACAGCGCGGCATGCGTCTTGTCGGCCAGTCCCAGCGACTGGGCGGCGTAGTAGGCCCGCGCGTACGGGATCCAGTAGCCGCCGAACGGGGCTGCCACCGCGGTGAACTGCACGTCGGCAGGCAGTGTCGCCGTCCACGCACTGAGCCTGGGCTCGAAGTTCGCGCAGTGGCCGCAGGTGTAGCCGAACGCCTCGGCCACTTCGATCTTGCCCGCGACCGGGGCGAAAGCACGGCCGCCGGTGATCTCGATGTAATCCACACCCGCAACCGGGGCCGGGCCGGCCGGTGCTTTCGCTGCCGGTGCGGCCGACAGCGCCAGCGGCAGCAGGGCCAGCAGCAACAAGGTGAAACCAGTCAGCAACCGGGGGCGAGCGTTCATCGATGATCCTCATTGAGGCCGCAGGGCATGACAGCACAGGCGCGGCGGTGGACCGGAAACGACAGCGCCGGCCGTAGCGATACGGCCGGCGCAACAGGGGCCGCGGGTGACGCGTCCAGGCAGCTTACTGTGCCTGGTCGTCTCCGGGCGCCTCCGGCGGCGCGCCCAATGGCCGGCTGCTGGTCTCCGGGGCCAGGTCCGGGTCCGCGACGCGCCCGGCCGCCGGCGTGGCTGCGGGCGCAGCGGTCGGGGCGGCGACAGCGGCGACCGCATCCAGCGCGCTCGGGTGCAGGCCCTGCAGGTAGCTCGACAACGAGCCGATTTCCTCGTCGGTCAGCTCGCTGGCGATGCTGGCCATGATCTGGAAGTTGGGATTGTCCGCGAGCGATGCCGGGTCGGCGGCGCGGTATTCCTCCAGCCGGCGCTGCGAGTACGGCGAGAACTGGCCGGCCACGCGCGGGTAGGGCGGGCCGGGGTTGCCGGCGCCATCGGGGCCGTGGCAGGCCAGGCACGCCGGGATCCCGCGCTCGGCGTCGCCGCCCAGGTACAGCTGCTGGCCGACCTCGAAGAAGCGCATGCCTTCGTTCGGCCCGCTGGCGATCACGGTGTCGTCGGCGACACCCGCGCCTGCGGACTGGGTCGAGAAGTACGCGCCGACGTCGCGCGAGTCCTGCGCGCTCAGCATCTGCGCGAACGGCATCATGATCGCCGCCATGCCGGTGCTGCGCTCGCCGCTGCGGTATAGCGCCAGCTGCTGGGCGATGTAGCGTTCGCTCTGGCCGGCCAGGCGCGGATACTGCGGGTCGGCCGGATTGCCATCCAGGCCGTGGCACGCGGCGCAGGTGCCGGCCAGGGTCGCGCCCTTCTCCACATCGCCCCAGGTGGTCGTCTCCGGCGCGGTCGACAGCGGCGCGGTCTGGACCGGCGCATTGTCGGGGACCGGGGTGACCGTGGTCTGGGCGAAGGCGGCAGCTGCCACCGCGAGGGCGGCGACGCCGACGATGCGCAGGACGCGGGCTGGGGTCATCTGGAGTCACTCCGGAAAAAGCGGGATGCGCGTGAAGGTGATGGGTTGCATGCAAGCAACCGTCGGAACCGCGGAATTATCGTCGCCGGGTGATGCGGGGTCAACGCGCGCCCCGCTCCGGCCGGACGCAGGCAACCCGCCGGCGGCCTGCCGACATGACCTCGACGGGCCGTTGGCGGCGCCGCCGTGCGATCCTAGGCGGATGTCGAATCCCCTTGCCCGCGCCAAATACCTGATGGCGGCGCACAACCCCGCGCAGCTTCCGCCCGACGGCGGCTTCGAGGTCGCGTTCGCCGGCCGCTCCAATGCCGGCAAGTCGACCGCGCTGAACGCGATCTGTCAGCAGAACGCGCTCGCGCGCGTTTCCAAGACCCCCGGTCGCACCCAGCAACTGGTGTTCTTCGTCATCCCGCCGACCACCGACCGCTATCTGGTCGACCTGCCCGGCTATGGCTATGCCAGTGTGCCAAAGGACCTGCAGGCGCACTGGCAGGCGTTCCTGGACCGCTATTTCGCCGAGCGCCAGGCGCTCAAGGGGCTGGTGGTGGTGATGGACATCCGCCACCCGCTCAAGGAATACGACAAGCAGATGCTCGGCTATGCGATCAGCCGCGGGCTGCCGGCGCACGCGATCCTGACCAAGGCCGACAAGCTCGGGCGTGGCGCCCAGGGCAACACGCTGCAGGCGGTGCGCAAGGAGATGCAGGCCGAGTACGGCGATGGCGTCAGCGTGCAGCTGTTTTCGGGCGAGTCGAAGATCGGGGTCGACGAGGCGCGGCGCACGATCCGCAACTGGCTGGACATGTAGCCGGCGGGCGCAGCCGATCTCTACACCGGGATCTCGAACCACAGCCCGATCAGCGTCGCGGCGGCCATCGCCAGCGCACCCCAGAACACCACGCGCAATGCGCCGCGCCACGGCACCGCGCCGCCGACCCGCGCCGCGAGCCAGCCGGTGCCCAACAGCCCGGCCAAGGTGGCGGCAATCGTGATCGCCTGCATGCGTCCGGCCGGCGCCAGCAGCACCGCCGCGATCGGCAACGCGGCCCCGGCCGCGAACGCCGCCGCCGATACCAGTGCCGCCTGCAGCGGCCGCGCCCGCAACGCTTCGGTGATGCCCAGTTCGTCGCGCGAGTGCGCCCCGAGCGCATCGTGCGCGGTCAGTTGCACCGCCACCGCGTGGGCCAGTTCCGGCGCCAATCCCCGACGCACGTAGATGTTGGTCAGTTCGATCAGCTCGTGCGCGGGGTTTTCCGCAAGCTCCGCACGCTCCAGCGCGAGGTCGGCATGCTCGGTGTCGGCCTGCGACTGCACCGACACGTACTCGCCGGCGGCCATCGACATGGCGCCGGCCACCACCCCGGCGACCCCCGTGGCAAGCACCGTCGCTGCCGTCGCCCCCGCTGCGGCCACGCCGACCACGAGCCCGGCGATCGATACGATGCCGTCGTTGGCACCGAGCACGGCCGCGCGCAGCCAACCGCTGCTGCCGGACCGGTGGGACTCGCCATGCAGCCAGGTGCGCATCGTGCCTCCGATATTGACCAGGTTGTCGTGCGGGGAGCGCCGACGATTGTGCCCCATCCCCGACCGTGCGACCGCTGCGACCCCGGGCCGGTGAGCGATCCGCGCACCGGTGCGTTCCAGCGGCGTTGCGTCGCGCGCGGGCCAGCCGGATACACGTCGGGGCTTGCGATCCTGGCCGCCGCGCCGCATGTCGCTGCCTTCAGAGTTCACCGAGGTGCGCGTGACCGGTTCCAGTCAAGTCAAGCAAGTTCCGCTCCCGCTGCTCGATGGCGGCGGCCGCCAGATGCTGGTCGAATACCTGTCGTCCGGCGCCCGGAAGCAAGCCGACTGGCGGATCGGTACCGAGCACGAGAAATTTGGCTTCCGCACCGACGACCTGCGGCCGCCGACGTTCGATGGCGACCGCGGGATCGAGGCGCTGCTCAAGGGCCTGACCGGTTTCGGCTGGGCCGCGGTGGAGGAGGGCGGCCGGGTGATCGCGCTGACCCGCGACGACGCTTCGGTGTCGCTGGAGCCTGCCGGCCAGCTGGAGCTCTCCGGAGGCCAGTTGTCGACCCTGCACGAGGCCTGCGCCGAAGCCGCCCTGCACCTGCGTGAAGTGCGCAGCGTCGCCGAGCCGATGGGGCTGGGGTTCCTCGGCATGGGCTTCCAGCCCAAGTGGCGCCGCGACGAGATGCCGTGGATGCCCAAGGGGCGCTACCGGATCATGCGCGACTACATGCCCAAGGTCGGCTCGCTCGGCCTGGACATGATGACCCGCACCAGCACCGTGCAGGTCAACCTGGATGTCGGCTCGGAAGCGGACATGGTGCGCAAGTTCCGCGTGTCGCTGGCGCTGCAGCCGATCGCGACCGCGCTGTTCGCCGACTCGCCGTTCACCGAGGGCAAGCCCAACGGCTACCTCAGCTACCGCTCGCACATCTGGACCGACACCGACCCGAACCGCACCGGCCTGCTCGACTTCGTGTTCGAGGACGGCTTCGGCTACGAGCGCTACGTCGACTACCTGCTCGACGTGCCGATGTACTTCGTCTACCGCGACGGCCGCTACCTGGACGCCTCGGGGCAGTCGTTCCGCGACTTCGTCTCCGGCAGGAAGATGGCCGGCGAGCTGGCGGACCATCCCGGCCTGCAGCCGACGATGCAGGACTGGGCCGACCACATGACCACCGTGTTCCCCGAGGTGCGGCTGAAGAAGTACCTGGAGATGCGCGGCGCCGATTCCGGGCCGTGGAGCCGCATCTGCGCGCTGTCGGCGTTCTGGGTCGGACTGCTGTACGACCAGACCGCGCTGGATGCGGCCTGGGATCTGGTCAAGGACTTCTCGCTGGCCGAGCGCCATGCACTGCGCGACGGCGTGCCCGAACACGGGTTCAAGCTGCCGTTCCGGGGCGGCAGCGTGCTCGAGCTGTCGCGGCGCGCGCTGGAGATTTCCGCGCACGGCCTGGCGCGGCGCGCGCGCCTCAACGAGCACGGCGCCGACGAGACCATCTTCCTGGCGCCGTTGATGGAGTTCGTCGAGGCCGGCAGGACCGCCGCCGAGCGCAAGCTCGAGCTGTTCCACGGGCGCTGGAACGGCAGCGTCGACCCGGTGTTCCGCGAGTTCGCATACTGAAGCCCTCCACGCGCGGTGCGGTAGGCTCGCCGGCATGGATATCAACAATACCGATACCGCCGAAGAGCCGTTGCGCGTGGTCGCGTTCGCGGCCGCCGACGTGCTGCTGCGCGAGGACGTCAAGATGCTCGGTGCGCTGGTCGGGGAGATCCTCGCCGAGCAGCGTGGCCCGGAATTCCTCGCCGAGGTCGAGCGCGTGCGGCGCGCGGCAATCGTGCGCCGCGAGTCGGGCGCGCCGGTAGCCGGATTGGCCGATGCGCTGGCGCAGGTCGAGCTGGATCATCCCGAGCTGGATCACGCGGCCGACCTGGTGCGCGCGTTCGCCACCTACTTCCAGGCGGTGAACGTGGCCGAGCGCGTGCACCGCATCCGCCGCCGCCGCGACCACGAACGCCGTGGCGACGGCGCCCAGCCCGGCGGCCTGCGCGATGTGATGGGCAGGCTCGCGCGCGAGGGCGTGACCGCCGACGAGGTCGCCGCGTTGCTGCCG
>DATHRJ010000106.1:0-5407 GCA_035465455.1 Lysobacter sp. | reverse complement strand
AGGAGCAGTACCGAAACAAGGGCGTGGCCTACTGCCCGCATTGCGACGGGCCGCTGTACAAGGGCAAGCGCGTCGCGGTCATCGGCGGCGGCAACTCGGGCGTCGAGGCCGCGATCGACCTGGCCGGGATCGTCGCGCACGTGACCCTGATCGAGTTCGACGGCCAGCTGCGTGCCGACGAGGTCCTGCAGCGCAAGCTGCGCAGCCTGCCCAACGCGCGGGTCGTCACCAGCGCCCAGACCACCGAAGTGCTCGGCGACGGGCAGAAGGTCAGCGGCCTGGTCTACAAGGACCGCAACGGCGGCGGCGAGCACACCGTGGAGCTGGAAGGCGTGTTCGTGCAGATCGGCCTGCTGCCGAACACCGAGTGGCTCAAGGGCACCATCGAGTTGTCGCCACGCGGCGAGATCGTGATCGACGAACGCGGCCAGACCTCATTGCCGGGCGTGTTCGCCGCCGGTGATGCGACCACGGTGCCGTACAAGCAGATCGTGGTCGCGATGGGCGCCGGCTCCACCGCCGCGCTGAGCGCGTTCGACCACCTGATCCGCAGCTCGGCGCCCGCCGAGCAGGCCGCCGCCGCGTGAGCGACACCGGCACTGGCTAAGATGCAGCACGGGGCCGGCCTCCGCCGGCCGAATCGGAGGTTGACCGCTTGAACCTGCGCGACCTGCGCTACCTGGTGGCGCTCGACGAGCACCGGCACTTCGGCCGCGCCGCCGCGGCGAGCGTCGTCAGCCAGCCGACGCTGTCGACCCAGATCCGCAAGCTCGAGGACGAGCTCGGGGTGTCGCTGGTGGAGCGCGCGCCGCGGCGGGTGATGCTGACCCCGATCGGCCGGGACATCGCCGCACGCGCGCGCAAGGTGATCGCCGAGGTCGAGCAGATGACCGAGATCGCCCGCCGCAGCCAGGATCCCGAGGCCGGTACCGTGCGCCTGGGGCTGTTCCCGACGCTGGCGCCCTACCTGCTGCCGCACGTGCTGCCGGGGCTGCGCAAGCGCTTCCCGCGCCTGGAACTGCTGCTGGTCGAGGAGAAGACCGACCAGATCCTGGCGCGCCTGCGCGATGGCCGGCTCGATGCGGGACTGCTCGCGCTGCCGGTGCACGACGACCAGCTGCACGTGGAACCGCTGTTCGACGAGCCGTTCCTGCTGGCCGTGCCGCAAAGCCATCCGATGGCCGGGCGCGCTTCGCTGCGGCTGCGCGATCTCGACGACCAGCACCTGCTGCTGCTGGAAGAGGGCCACTGCCTGCGCGACCAGGCGCTCGACGTGTGTCGCATGTCGGGCGCGGACGAGCGCGATGGCTTCCGCGCCACCAGCCTGGAAACCCTGCGGCAGATGGTGGCGTCTGGCGTCGGCATCACCCTGCTGCCGATGCTGTCGGTGCAGCCGCCGGTGCCGGTCTCGCCGGACATCGCCTTGCTGCCTTTCCGCGACAAGGCGCCGCACCGGCGCATCGCGATGGTATGGCGGCGCAGCTCGGCAATGGCCGGATTCCTGCAACTGCTGGCCGCGCAATTGCGCGGGCTTCCGCCAGCGCTGCTGCAACCGCCGGCGCAGCCCGATGCTGCCGCCAGCGCGGCACCCGGATCGTCGGCGACCCCGGGAAAGCCGCGCCAAAGGAAGCGTTCGTCGAATTAAGGGCGCGCGCCGCGGCCGCGTTTGCGCGCTGGGCCAGGTCTGCGCCCTTGGCTGGCCCCGGCCCGTGCCGGCCGCCTCACGCCAACAGCTCACCGTCTTCGGCCGCCTCATCGCCCGCACCCGTGGGCAGCGGCTCGTCCAGCGCCAGCTCATCGACGATCGCGCGCGCCCGTGTCCACGCCGCCTCGGGGACACAGACCGCCACCACCCCGAACATCGGCAACTCACCCATCCCACCGACGAGCGACTCCCCGCGCAGGTAGACGGGAATTTCCGCCGCCTCAAGCGCGTGGCGCACCAGATGCGCATCGATCAGGTTGGCCGCTTCGTAAACGACTTTCATGGCGCCTCCCATCGTCAACGCCAAGAATACCCCCGCGGGACGGCGGCAAACCCTGCCACCGGCTAAACTGCCCGACCTCCCCCGTCCCGTGCGCACCGCAATGTCTGCAACGCCTGAATCCAACGACCCTGCCGCAGCGTCCACTCCGCCCGAGAAGCAGGATTTCGTGCGTCAGATCGTGCGCGACGACCTCGCCAGCGGCAGGCACAACGCGATCAAGACCCGGTTTCCGCCCGAGCCCAACGGCTACCTGCACATCGGCCACGCCAAGGCGATCTGCCTGGATTTCGGCCTGGCGCGGGAATTCGGCGGGCGCTGCAACCTGCGCCTGGACGACACCAACCCGGCGCGCGAGAACCCCGAATACGTCGCCGCGATCCTGGAAGACGTGCGCTGGCTCGGTTTCGAGTGGGCCGAACTGCGGCATGCCTCCGACTATTTCGAGGTGTTCTATCTCGCTGCCGAGAAGCTGATCGCGCAGGGCGACGCGTTCGTGTGCGACCTGTCGGCCGAGCAGGTGCGCGAGACCCGCGGCACCCTGACCTCGCCGGGGCGCAACTCGCCGTTCCGCGACCGCGGCATCGATGAGAACCTCGACCTGTTCCGGCGCATGCGGGCCGGCGAATTCGCCGATGGCGCGCGCACGCTGCGCGCCAAGATCGACATGGCCGCCGGCAACATCAACCTGCGCGACCCGGCGCTGTACCGGATCAAGAAGGTCGAGCACCAGAACACCGGCAACGCCTGGCCGATCTACCCGATGTACGACTATGCGCACTCGCTCAGCGATGCGGTCGAGGGCATCACCCACTCGCTGTGCACGCTGGAGTTCGAGGACCACCGTCCGCTGTACGACTGGTGCGTGGACAAGGTCGACCTGGCGCACTCGCCGCAACTGCTGGCGCCGCTGCAGGCACGCGGCCTGCCGTTTGAAGCCAGCAAGCCACGCCAGATCGAGTTCTCGCGCGCCAACCTCACCTACACCGTGATGAGCAAGCGCAAGCTCATGGCGCTGGTGCAGGCCGGGCTGGTCGACGGTTGGGACGACCCGCGCATGCCGACGCTGCAGGGCATTCGCCGCCGCGGCTACACCCCGGCATCGCTGCGGCTGTTCGCCGACCGCCTGGGGATCAGCAAGCAGAACTCGCTGATCGACTACGCGGTACTGGAAGGCTGCCTGCGCGAGGACCTCGACGCGGCGGCGCCGCGGCGCATGGCGGTGCTCGACCCGCTCAAGCTCACGATCACCAACCTGGCCGACGATCACGTCGAGTCGCTGGCGTTCGCCAACCATCCCAAGGACGAGAGCTTCGGCACGCGCATGCTGCCGTTCTCGAACGCGTTGTGGATCGAACGCGACGACTTCGCCGAAGTGCCGCCCAAGGGCTTCAAGCGCCTGGTGCCCGGTGGCGAGGTGCGGCTGCGCGGCGCCGGGATCTTCCGTTGCGATGACGTGGTCAAGGACGAGTCCGGTGCAGTCGTCGAACTGCGCGGCACGCTCGATCCGCAATCCCGGCCCGGTATGGAGGGCGCCAACCGCAAGATCAAGGGCACCATCCACTGGGTCAGCGCGCGCCATGCCGTGGCGGCCGAGGTACGGCTGTACGACCGGCTGTTTTCGGTGCCCGATCCCGACGACGACACCGACGGCAAGACCTACCAGGACCATCTGAATCCGGATTCGCGCCGCAGCGTCACCGGCTACGTGGAACCGTCCGCCGCCGAAGCTGCACCCGAGGACGCGTTCCAGTTCGAGCGACTGGGCTACTTCGTCGCCGACCGCCGCGACCACCGGCGTGACGCGCCGGTGTTCAACCGCAGCGTGACCCTGCGCGACACTTGGGCGACGAAAGCCTGAGGAGCGACGCGATGCCTGGCGAAAACCATCCGCTACCCAAATCCCGCCCGGCGCTGCTGCTGCCGGTGGCGCTGCTGACCGCGCTGCTGTTCGTGGGCATCGGCTGCACGGCACCGATGCAGAACGACGCGGCGACCGCAGGCGAGCCGGCACCGGTCGAACACGTACCGGCAGCGGAAACACCTTCCGTGGCTGCGCCCGATGTCGCGACCGTGCGCGATGCGAGGAACTCGCCGCGCCGGGCACCGCCGATGAGCGATCCGCTGCCGCCGCTGCGCGCTCCGGATCGCGATGCGGTGCGTGCGCCGCGCACCGTGCCTGCACCGGCACCGGCCGAGGTCCCGGCCGGCACCCCGGTCGAGATCGACACCCGTTGCACCCGCGATGCCGACTGCACCATCAAGAATGTCGGCAACTGCTGCGGTTACTACCCGGCCTGCGTCAACGTCGACAGCCCGACCGACCCCGCCGCAGTACAGGCGCAATGCGCGCGCGAAGGCAGGATGTCGGTCTGCGGGTTCCCCTCGATCAGCGCCTGCCAGTGCGTTGCCGGCGCATGCCAGGGCGACAACGCCCCGGTCGAACAGTAATGCTGTACGCGCAGGTCCACCTGACCTTGCCGGCGTGGGTGCACGATTCGGTCGATGCCGACCGCGCGTATGTCGGCGATGCGGACAAGGTGGCGCTGGCGATCGCCTTGTCGCGCCTCAACATCGAGGCGCAAAGCGGCGGCCCGTTCGGTGCAGCGGTGTTCGGCCCCGACGACCGCATCATCGCCGTCGGGGTCAACCGGGTGCTGCCGCACGCCTGCTCGGTGGCCCACGCCGAGACCATGGCATTCATGCTGGCGCAGCAGCGCACCCAGCGCGCGCGCCTCAACGAACTGGAACCCGGCATGAGCGCCGGACCGATCACCCTGGCCACGTCCGCGCAGCCGTGCTGCCAATGCTACGGCGCGACGATCTGGGCCGGCATCGACCGGCTGCTGATCGGCGCGCGCAGCGAGGATGTCGAGGCACTTACCGAGTTCGACGAGGGCCCGCTTCCCGCGGACTGGATCGGTGAACTCGAGCGCCGCGGCACCGCGGTGGTGCGCGACCTGCACCGCGAGGCCGCGTGCACGGTGTTGCGCGACTACGGCCAGAGCGGCGCGCATTACTGAAGCACGGCAGATCGACCGCTACCCCCGACCCGACGAGATTTTCGCCAGTACCCCCGCACCAACCCAAGGCCGCACCCCCATGACCGACGCCCTGCTTTGCTACTGCCGCGCCGGCTTCGAGCCGGAACTTGCGGCCGAACTGAGCGAGCGCGCGGCCACCGCCGGCCATCCCGGCTACGCGCGCACCGAGCGCGGCAGCGGCTACGTCGAATTCCACTGCGAGAACGCCGCCGGCCTGTCGCGCGCCCTGCCGTTCTCGCGGCTGATCTTCGCCAGGCAGAAGCTGCTCCGCATGGCCGACCTGACCCAGCTCGACCCCTCGGACCGGATCACCCCGATCGTGCAGGCGCTGGAGGCGCAGGCCACCACCGGCCGCACCCTCGCCACGTTCGGCGAGTT
>DATHRJ010000105.1:0-5817 GCA_035465455.1 Lysobacter sp. | reverse complement strand
AGACGAAACGTGAACCCGCGGCAGTCCGCAGTCGGGGGTCGCGCTCGTGGCGCTCTGCGCGCCAGCCGACGCCAACGGGCCTGGGTCGGCGTCACTGCGCAGAACCCTGGGCCCCACCCGCTGCCCGGAGCCGCGTCGTGTCCAGCGGGACACGCCCGCCGCGAGCCCCGTCCATGAGCGCGTGCATCTGGGTGGTCGACGACGACCGCAGCGTGCGCTTCGTGCTGGCGACGGCGCTGCGCGACGCCGGCTATGCGGTGGAAGGTTTCGGCACTGCGGCCGAGGCGCTGGCGGCGTTGGAGGCGCACGGTGCGCCCGCGCTTTTGTTCACCGACGTGCGCATGCCCGGCGATGATGGCCTGGTGCTGCTGGAGCGGCTCAAGGCACGCGCGCCGCAACTGCCGGTGGTGGTGATGAGCGCCTACACCGACGTGGCCAGCACCGCCGGCGCGTTCCGCGGCGGCGCGCTGGAATTCCTGTCCAAGCCATTCGACCTGGACGATGCCGTCGCGCTGGCGGCCCGCACCCTGGGCACTGCGCCCGAACCGGTCGCCGCGCAGAGCGTGGATGACGGGCCGGCCCTGCTTGGGTCGAGTCCGGCGATGCGCACGCTGTTCCGCGCGATCGGACGGCTGGCGCAAGCGCCGTTGTCGGTGCTGGTCACCGGCGAGACCGGCACCGGCAAGGAACTGGTCGCCCGCGCGCTGCACCGCGAGTCGCCGCGCGCGAACCGGCCTTTCGTGGCGCTCAACACCGCCGCGATTCCGTCCGAACTGCTCGAGTCGGAGCTGTTCGGACACGAGGCCGGCGCCTTCACCGGCGCCCAGCGGCGCCAGCTGGGCCGGTTCGAACAGGCCGACCGCGGCACGCTGTTCCTCGACGAGATCGGCGACATGCCGCTGCCGCTGCAGACCCGATTGCTGCGCGTGCTGGCGGAAGGGGAGTTCTTCCGTGTTGGCGGACGCGAGCTGATCAAAGTCGACGTGCGGGTCATCGCCGCGACCCACCAGGACCTCGAAGCGCTGGTCGCAGCCGGTCGCTTCCGTGCCGATCTGCTGCACCGGCTCGATGTGGTGCGGCTGCGCCTGCCGCCGTTGCGCGAGCGCCGCGAGGACGTGCCGCAGCTGGCCGAGCGCTTCCTCGCTACCGCCGCGGCCAGGCTTGGCGCCCGCCCGAAGCGGCTGGATGCGGCCGCGGTGGAGCGGCTGCTCGCGCACGACTGGCCGGGCAACGTGCGCGAGCTGGAAAACCTGTGCTGGCGCGTGGCGGCGCTGGCGCCCACCGACACCGTCGGTCGCACCGACCTGGACGAGGCATTCGGCACTGGCGCAGCCGGTGGCGAGGCGACGCCCGGGGACGGCGACGACTGGGAAGCCGCGCTGGCGGCCTGGGCGCGCGCGCAGCTGGCCCTGGGCGCGGAAGGGCTGCATGCCCAGGCCCGCGAGCGCCTCGACCGGGCGCTGTTGGAGGCCGCACTGGAGCACACCGGCGGTCGCCGTGCCGAAGCCGCGGCCAGGCTCGGGCTCGGGCGCAATACACTGACCCGCAAGCTCAAGCCGCGTTGACGCCGCCAATGCGCTTCACCGATGCTGGACCCGTACCCCGCTAGCCTGCGCCGTCACCCCACACGGAGCGCCACCATGACCCTCGCCTCCCGCCCCGCCCGCTGGCTCGCCGGCGTCGCCACGCTGGCCCTCGCCGGCTGTGCTTCGGTGCCCGCGAGCGATTCCGCCGCGACCGCGCGCGCGCCTTCCGGCGTGCTTGCCACCAGCTCCAGCGTGCGCCAGGCCGTGGTGACACTGGCACCGGCGTCGGGCAGCCTCGTCAGTGGCCAGCTGGTGCTGCGACCGATGGGCGACGGCGTGCACCTCAGCGGCGAGATCGGCGGGCTGACGCGCAACAGCAGCCATGCAATCCACATCCACGAGAACGGCGACTGCAGTGCGGCCGATGCCAGCAGCGCCGGCGGTCATTTCAACCCGACCGGTGCGCCGCACGGCAAGGTCGGCGCCGGCGCCCACCACGCCGGCGACATGGACAACATCGTCGCCAACGCGTCCGGGGTGGCGGCCGTCAACGTGCACGCACGCGGCGTGGTGCTCGGCGGCGGCGCGGGCAACGACGCGATCGGGCGTGCCGTGGTGGTGCATGCGCAGCGCGACGACTACCGCAGCCAGCCTTCCGGGGATGCCGGCGCGCGCGTGGCCTGCGGCGTCATCCGCGCCCAGGACTGAGCATGACGTTACGCATCCGCGCCGCGCACGCGAGCGACCGCGACCTGCTGGCGCAGTGGGCGATCGCGATGGCGCTGGAGACCGAGCACAAGCAGCTGGACGCGAAGACGGTCACCAGCGGCGTCGCCGCGGGCCTGGCCGACAGCGCCCGCGCGCGCTACTTCGTGGCGATGCGCGACGTGCTGCTTGCCGGCGAGGAGACCGTGGCGCTGCCGGTGGGCACCCTGATGCTGACGCGGGAATGGAGCGACTGGCGCAACGGCGACTGGTGGTGGATCCAGAGCGTCTACGTGCCACCGGAACACCGCCGCCAGGGCGTGTTCGCCGCGCTGTACCGGCACGTCGAGGAAAGCGCGCGGGAAACCGCAGGCGTGATCGGCCTGCGCCTGTACGTGGAACGGGACAACGCCGCGGCGCAACGGACCTATGCCGCGCTGGGCATGGTCGATGCGGGCTACCGGATTTTCGAGGCGCCGTTGTCCTGAGCGGGGAAAACCACCGCGCCATTCGACGCGGTGGCGAAATTACCTAGGCGTTACCCGGCGTGGGCGGCGCACGCATCACGAGCAGCCCCTCGCTCTGCGCATCGCGCAGAAAGTGGATGACGGCATCCTCGACAACCTGGTCGAATGCCTGCACCGGTGCCATCGGCGTGGCCGGGGTGACGGGATCGGCGTTGCCGATGGTGGTATGCAACGCGTGCTGGTAGGTCCTCTCCAGCACCTTGCCGGCATTGTCGTAGCTGACCGTGATCTCGTAACCGTCGGTGACAGCAGTGCCCTTGGCGCCGAACGTCAGGCCAGTGCCAAAGCCTTTTTTCACTGCGTCGCTGAGGTCGGCGATGTTGTTGAGCTTGATCCGGATCCGCGCCGGCGTGCCGTCCGGCTGCAGGTTGACCACGCCGCTCTTCTCGAATGCACGCTCCACCGCGCCGCGTGCGGCCTTGTCGGCGCGCTTGAAGCGCTCACCGTTGCGGAAGAATTCGACATCAAGTGCGACCGCGTGCACCTGCGCCGGTGCGTTGACCGCGGACCAGTTGAGCTCGTGCAGTTTCGGATCGACGTATGAGCGCGTACTGATGCAACCGCTCAGCAAGCCCACACAGGCCACGGCCGCGGCCAAGTTTTGAGTAAAGGTCATTCCATTCCCCTGATTATGATCGAGGGGCTGCACGTCCCCGTCAGCCCGCGCACATTATGGGGAACCTGCGACGCTGCGCGAGCACGTTGACTGCTAGGCCAGCGCGTTTCGGTAGTCGGCGTCGCGCTCGCAATGCACGAACGTCACCGGCACGCCGTGCGCGCCGAGCACCGCGGCGAACTGGCGCTGGCGCGCCTCGAACTGCTGGTGGCGGCGATGCAGGCGTTGGCGGTCGTCGTCGCTGGAGCATGGCGCCTCGGCGGCGTACCGCGCGTGCCAGGCCCGCGGCGAGAACAGGGCGATGCGCGCCTCGCCCTGGGCGTAGTGCAGCATCGGCTCGGGAACCGCATCCAGCCACTCCTCCGCATCCGGCTGCAACAGAGCGGTCTCCAGTACCGGCCACAACGCCGCCAGCCCGGCGTGGTCGTACTGCATCGCGATCATCGCGGCCAGGTCGTGCACGGTGAGGTAGCGCGCGTGTTCGATTTGCAGGCCGAACGCGTGCTGCGCCGCCAGCGCGGTGGCCGCGCCGGCCATGCCGCGTTCGAGCAGCTCGCGCTCGAACGCGTCGCCGACCCGCGCGACCACGGCGGCATCGCCGCCGAGCACGAACGGCACCAGCCGCAGCGGCCCGCCGGCGTACAGCGGCGACGGCATCAGCGTGCCCGGCAGGTGGCCTTCGTGCGCGCCGAACGCGATCACCCGGCCGATGTCCGCGCCGGCCGCATCGCCGTCGGCGCGGGGCGCGCCCCCCAAGGGGACTTCCTTCGGGGCGCGCGCGGCGAGCTGGTACAGCTCCTGGTGCAGCGTCCAGCCGGGTCGCAGCACCTCGACGGGGTCGTAATGCGCGCCCACCAGTACCAGCTCCAGCTTTGCGGCCTCGGCGCAGAATCCGGCGAGATCGCCGGCGACCAGTGCGGCCAGTGCGCCGACCTCGGCCTGCGACAACGTGGTGCGGGCCACCGGTGCATCGCCGCGCAGTTCCAGCGCGAGCGCGCCGAGCACCTGCACGGACGGAGGACGGGAGCGATCGGCGGTGTCGGCGGTCATGGCGTGCTTCGGTCAGGTGGCAGTTGGGCCGCGCGCGGAGGCGGCGCTACACTGCGGTCATTATGCCCGCAGCGTTCGCGGGGCTATTCCGCTCCGTGCTACAGCGATGCCGGCAGTATCTGCCCGTTCCCGGTGTGAGGTGAATCGATGCGCCCAGTCCGCCCCGTCGCCATCCTTGGCGGCGTCAGAATTCCCTTCTGCCGGCAGAACACCGCCTATGCGGACGTCGGCAACCTCGGCATGTCGGTACGCACGCTGGGGGCGCTGGTGGAACGCTTCGGCCTGCACGGGCAGCAGCTGGGCGAGGTGGCGATGGGGGCGGTGATCAAGCACTCCAGCGACTGGAACCTCGGCCGCGAGGCGGCACTTTCGTCGGGCCTGTCGCCGCTGACCCCCGGGATCACCCTGCAGCGCGCGTGCGGCACCTCGCTGGATTCGATCATCACAGTGGCCAACAAGATCGCGGTCGGGCAGATCGAGGCCGGGATCGGCGGGGGCTCGGACACCACCTCCGACGTGCCGATCGTGTACGGAAAGACGTTGCGCCGGCGCCTGCTCGCCGCCGCGGCGGCGAAGACCCCGCGCGGGCGCATCGCCGCGTTCCGGGGCTTCCATTTGCGCGAACTGCGGCCGGACTTTCCCGGCGTCGCCGAGCCGCGCACCGGCAAGTCGATGGGCGAGCACTGCGAAGACATGGCCAAGCAGTGGAGCATCTCGCGCGACTCGCAGGACGAGTGGGCGCTGGGCTCGCACCGCAAGCTGGCGGCGGCCTACGAGCGCGGCTTTTTCGATGACCTGGTGGTCAGCTTCCGCGGCGTCTCGCGCGACAACAACCTGCGCGCCGACAGCACCCTGGAGAAACTGGCGACGCTGAAGCCGGCGTTCGACCGCAGCTCCGGACGCGGCACCCTGACTGCAGCCAACTCGACCCCGCTGACCGATGGCGCGGCCGCGTGCCTGCTGGCCTCCGACGAGTGGGCGCAGGCGCACGGCCACGAGGTGCTGTGCCACCTGCGCGATGCGCAGGTGGCCGCGGTCGACTTCGTCCATGGCGAAGGCCTGCTGATGGCGCCAACGGTCGCGGTGCCGGAGATGCTGCGGCGCAATGGCCTGAGCCTGCAGGATTTCGACTTCTACGAAATCCACGAGGCGTTTGCCGCGCAGGTGCTGTGCACGCTGCGCGCCTGGGAGAGCGAGGAATACTGCAAGCAGCGGCTCGGACTGTCGGCGCCGCTGGGCCGGATCGATCCGGCCCGGATCAACGTCAACGGCTCGTCGCTGGCGACCGGGCACCCGTTCGCCGCGACCGGTGCGCGCGTGGTGGCAACCGCCGCCAAGGAACTCAAGGCGCGCGGCGGCGGGCGTTGCCTGATCGCGATCTGCACCGCCGGCG
>DATHRJ010000104.1:0-2472 GCA_035465455.1 Lysobacter sp. | reverse complement strand
CAGGATGATGCGGGCGCCGCGCTGGTATCTCCAGTACGCCCATGCCCAATTGAGCAGCACGACCAGACGGTTGCGGAACCCGATGAGGAAGAACACGTGCGCGGCGAGCCAGAACCACCACGCCAGCAGTCCCGACAGCTTCAGCCGGCCGAGGTGGACGATGGCGGCCATGCGGCCGATCGTCGCCAGGTTGCCGTAGTCGCGGTAATGGAACGCGGAGGACGGCTGCGAGGCGATGCGCGCCCTGATCGCGCCCGCCACATGCCGGCCCATCTGCTTCGCTGCCGGCGCGACGCCCGGCACCGGGCTGCCGTGATGTTCCACCGCGGCGAGATCGCCGGCGACGAAGATCTCCGGATGCTCCGGCACGCTGAGATCGGCGCACACGCGCACCCTGCCGGCGCGATCCAGCGGTACTCCGAGCGCGCGCCCCAGCGGCGATGCGGCCACCCCCGCCGCCCACACGACCGTGCACGAAGCGACGAACTCGTCGCCGATGCGGTAGCCGTCTTCGCTGATGTCGGTGACCGCCGAGCCGGTGGACACCTCCACGCCCAGTCGCTCCAGTTGACGCTGCGCCGCACTGGAAAGATCCGCCGGAAACGACGAGAGGATGCGTGGCCCCGCTTCGATCAGGCGGATGCGCGCGTGCGACGGATCGATGTTGCGGAACTCGTTCTTCAACGTGTGCCGGGCGATCTCGGCCAGCGTGCCGGCCAGCTCCACGCCGGTGGGGCCGCCGCCCACGATCGCGAAGCTGAGGCAGGCGGCACGGCGTTGCGGATCCGCTTCCGCCTCGGCACGCTCGAAGGCCAGCAACAGCTGGCGCCTCAGGCGCAGCGCATCGTCGAGCGTCTTCAGCCCCGGCGCATGCTGCGCCCATTCCTCGTGGCCGAAGTAGGCATGCGTCGCGCCCGTGGCCAGCAGCAGGTAGTCGAAGCCGAGCGACTCGTCCGCGCCCAGCGTCACCCGGTGCGCGCCGACGTCGATGCCGGTGACTTCGGCCAGCCGCACCTCCACGTTCGCCTGCCTGCGCAGGATGTGCCGCAGTGGTGCGGCGATGTCGGGCGACGACAGGCCCGCGGTGGCGACCTGGTACAGCAACGGCTGGAACAGGTGGTGGTTCTGACGGTCGACCAGGGTGATCCTGACCGGCGCACCGGCCAGGCCACGCGCCGCCCACAGCCCGGCGAAACCGCCGCCGACGATCACCACGTGCGGGCGCGGGAGATCGCTCACGCCGTGACGTGCCCGGCGGGCGGGTAGGTCACCTTGCTGCCATCGATGACGATCTTGCGGCTGTCGGCAAGACTCTGGACGACTGACGCGACCTGCTTGTCGTTCAGGGCCGGCTTGAAAAACGCCTTGATCGACGACTGCAGCGTGGCGACTTTGGTCGGCTTGCTCATGCCAGCCAGGCGCCTCAACACTTCGGCGGCTCTGGTCTTCGTGTTTGCTTCGGCGGGGGTGACTGCGGGCTTGGCCTGGCCCACAGGCTGCACGGTGACAGCCTTCTTCGCAGCGGCCTTCTTCGGCGCCGGTGCCGCGCTCGTCGCCAACGCCGGCTTGGGCGCAGCGGGCGCGGTCACGACAGTGGCCGTTGCTGGAACCCTGGCAAGCCGCACGCAGCCGATGCCCTGGCTTGCCAGGTGCTTGATCAGCGGATCGAAACCGGTGTCGCGGGAAATGATGGAGAAACGCGATCCCGGAAACTGCGCGGCGAGCCTCCCGACATAAAAGGCAATATGGAAATCCAGCGCGTTGGGTCCGTTGCCGCTGATGCGGACGATTTCAGCATCTGCGCCGAACGGCTGCAGCGCCTCGAAAAGCTCGACCGACAACCTGGTCTGGCTCTGGCCGATGAAAAGCTTGATCCGGCACTCGCCCGGTTTGAGCGCGCCGATCTCCTTGAACTGGACGTTCTCGAAATCGCTGAGTACGAAGTGATGGCTCAAACCACGTCCCCAAGGTCCTGTAGTAAGGCGAGTCTACTCAGGAAAGCGAAATGGATCAGAGCACAAAGGGGATGGTGGTAATCAATTGGCGTTGATCGCGTGCACCTGCGCCTCGCCACCGCCTGATGGTGCCGAATTCAAGAAATGTTCTCGGTTTGGATTGCGTGGCTGACAGGTCATAGCGGACCGGCGATGATGTCGTGCGCGGCATGTCGCCGACAATCAAAAAGGATTTTTAGATGGCAAGCGATCTGATGCGCGACCAAGAAGGCATGGAGTACGTAGGATTCTGGGCACGGACCGGTGCCACGATCATTGACTGGATCCTGCTGTTGGCAATCATTACGCCGCTTGTGGTGTCGATCTACGGGTGGGAGTATTTCAATGCCGAATCGGGATGGCTGGCAGGGCCGGCAGACTTCCTCATCAGTTGGGTATTTCCGGCGGTAGCCACGGTGATGTTCTGGGCCTACAAGCGCGCGACTCCGGGAAAGATGGTTGTGTCCGCCCAGATCGT
>DATHRJ010000103.1:0-9517 GCA_035465455.1 Lysobacter sp. | reverse complement strand
TCGCCGGTGTACAACACCCTGGTCAACGGCGTGAAAGTCGATATCGATATCCAGCCCAAGTAAACGCGAAGTTGCCGGATGGTGCGGGCCGGCCTGGCCTGCACCCGGCGCGCCCTGGAGCGTTCGGAATTGATGCCTCTGCGCCCAACCCGGATGCGCTATGACGACGAGGTGGACAGCCTCTGGCGACCTGCCGTGCTGGGCCCACGCGGTCCGGTGCGGCCGACCCCGGACCAGCTTCGCGAACTGGTGCGCCATGCGACGCTGGCGCCATCCAGCCATAACACCCAATGCTGGCGTTTTGTGGTGGCGGAATGCTCGATCTCGATCCTGCCCGACTGGTCGCGCCGCTGCCCGCGGGTGGATCCGGACGACCACCACCTGTTCGTGTCGCTGGGCTGCGCCTTGCAGAACCTGGTCGAGGCAGCGGCAGCTGCCGGCTTCGTGGCCGAACCCACCCCTGCGTGCTTGCCCGATGCTGTCGTCACCATGGCGTTGTCGCCGTCGCGCGCGGTGGCAAGCCCCTCGTTCATGGCCATCACCGCGCGCCAGTGCACGCGCGCGGACTACGATGGCCGGCCGCTTGGCAACGATGAGCTTCGACAACTCCAGGCGGCCGGCACCGGGCAGGGTGTTGGCGTCGTCCTGCTGACCGGTCGCGGCACGATGGAGCAGGTGCTGGAGCTGGTGGTCGCTGGCAACACGATGCAGCTGCGGGACCCGTTATTCACCAGCGAACTGAAATCCTGGGTGCGCTTCAACGACGCCGAGGCGCTGCGGTCGGGCGACGGACTCTCCGCGCGCTGCATGGGCAATCCATCGCTACCGTCATGGCTGGGCCGCGCGCTGTTCGGCGCGCTGGTGCGTCCACGTCACGAGAACGACAAGGTTGCGCGCCAGATCCGCAGCTCGTCGGGTATCGCGGTCTTCTTTTCCGATGGCGACGACCGCGCACACTGGATCGAGGCTGGACGCTGCTACCAGCGCTTCGCGCTGCTGGCGACGTCGCTGGGGATCCGCAACGCGTTCGTCAATCAGGCGGTCGAGGTGGCCAGTGTCCGCTCGGTGCTTGCACAGGCGGTGGGACTTCGCGGGAGCCGGCCGGATCTGCTTGTGCGGTTTGGCCGCGGACCGCTGATGCCGCGCTCGCTGCGGCGCCCGCTGGAAGCCGTTGTGGTGTGACGCGCAGCGGAGTTTCATTCGACGATGCAGCGGTCCAACACCCAGCGCGATCTGCGGTTGCGGGCGTTCTTCCCGCGATAACGCAGCCGTGGTTATGCTCATTCGAACGGATCAAACGGTCCGGCTTTTCCTCGCGGAGGTTTCCATGCCGAATGCCCCTCGACCCAAGGCCAGCGACTTCGATCCGAAAGTGCTGCAACTGTTCGACCAGTATGTCCACGGCGCGATCGACCGCCGCGGCTTCCTTGCCGGCGCGGCGCGGCTGGCGGTCGGCGCCGCAACCGCGACCGGATTGCTGGCGGCGCTCAGCCCGCAGTTCGCCGCGGCGCAGCAGGTCAAGCCGGACGACGAACGCCTGTCGACCGCGTACCGGGAGTTCGCCTCGCCCAACGGCTACGGCACCGGGCGCGGTTACCTGGTGAAACCCGCGGACGCATCCGGGCCGTTGCCCCTGGTGCTGGTGGTGCACGAAAACCGCGGCCTGAATCCGCATATCGAGGACGTCGCGCGGCGTTTTGGCCTGGAGGGTTTCATCGCCTTCGCGCCGGATGCCTTGTTCCCGCTGGGTGGGTATCCCGGTGACGAGGACGCCGCGCGCGCATTGTTCGGCAAGCTGGAACAGGACAAGACCCGCGAGGACTTCATCGCCGCCGCGAACATGCTGTCCAGCCTGGAAGGCGGCAACGGGCGCATGGGCGTGGTCGGCTTCTGTTACGGCGGGGGCATCGCCAACCTGCTGGCGACCCGACTGCCGCACCTGGCCGCCGCTGCGCCGTTCTACGGCAGCGCCCCGCCGCTGGAGGACGTGCCGAAGATCAAGGCCGAGCTGCTGGTGGTGCTCGCCGAAAACGACGAGCGCATCAATGCCGCATGGCCTGGTTACGAGGCCGCGCTCAAAGCCGCTGGCGTGCGATACGCGCTGTACCAGCCGCCCGGTACGCTGCACGGCTTCCACAACGACACCACCCCGCGCTACGACGAAGATGCCGCGCGCGAGGCGTGGCGGCGGACTACGGCATTGTTCGAGCGCACGCTGCGCAAGCCGGCCTAGCGGCGAAGGTCCCGGCGATACAGGGACGCGGGCGTACAGCGTCGCACAACGTCATGCGCCCGATTTGTGGCCGTGACCGGCTGCCTTCGATTCATGCCCGCGGCGTTATGCTTTCGGGCAATTCCACCGAAGTATTCGGAGACGTGCCATGGCAACCGGTTGGGCAGGCGACGGCGCCGTGCAGGACCAGATCGATGCGACCATCAAGGATGGGATCGAACGTGCCCGCAGCCAGCTGCGGCAGGGTCCCGGGCTGACGCACTGCGAGGAATGCGACGCCCCGATCCCGGAGGCGCGGCGCAATGCGGTGCCCGGCGTGCGCATGTGCGTGCAATGCCAGGAAGCGCACGATGCCGGGCTCGGCGAGGCCGGCAGCTACAACCGCCGCGGCAGCAAGGACAGCCAACTGCGCTGATCATCGCCGCGGGGCCGACTGGCTGGTGCTGCGTCCGGCGTCGCCTTCAGTCCGATGCGGCCGGACCCAGCAGCGCCTGCAGCCGATCGATCAGCACCTGTTGGCTCGGCAGGATCTTGCGTCGCGCCTCAGCCGGCGCGAACCAGGCGACACGGTCTACTTCCGGGAACGAGGCAATCGTGCCGCTGCGCGGCGGCCATTCCAGTTGGAATGCGTTGCTGCGCAGGCTTCCGACGTCGAAATCGCCCTCGATCGCGAACGCTTCCACCCATTTCCCACCACGCTGGCGAAGCCCGCCAAGGGGAGTCAGTGGCCCGACGACGGCCGCGCCAAGTTCCTCCTGGAACTCGCGCCGCGCCACCTGTTCGGAGGCCTCGCCTGCGCCGGCTTCGCCCTTGGGGACCGTCCACGCGCCATCGTCGCGATTGCGCCAGAACGGACCTCCGGGATGCGCCAGCAGCACCCGCAGACCGTCGCCCTCGCGCTTGTACATCAGGATGCCGGCGCTGTTGGATGGCATGGCGGCTGGCGATGCGGACGCTTGGCTTGGCTCCAGTGATCCGTCACCGGCGGTGCCGACGGCAAGGCCGGGGCGTTGCGGTCAATGCGGGCCATCGTTCGACGTCCGCATCGAGGGGTCAGGCACCGGCAGCAGGCTGGTATCGGCCCGCTGCAGCAGCCATGCGGTCATCTCGTCCGCGGGCAACGGCACGCTGAACCAGAAGCCCTGCATCATGTCGCAGTGCTCGTCGATGACGAACCTGGCCTGTTCGGCCGTCTCGATACCCTCGGCGACCACCAGCAGGTCGAGCCCGTGCGCGAGTTCGATGATCGCCGCGGCAACCGCGCTGTCCTTGTCGTTTCCCGGGACGTTGCGCAGGAACGACTTGTCGAGCTTGATGTTGTCGACCGGCAGATCGTTGAGGTAGCTCAGCGACGAATAACCCGTGCCGAAATCATCGATCGAGACATGCACGCCGGTTTCCCGAAGTGCGGTCAGGATCGACAGGCCTTGCTGGCCACTGCCGAAGATCTGCCGCTCGGTGAGCTCCACATCCAGGCACTCCGGTGCCAGGCCATGGTGGGAGAGAATGCGGGCGATGGTGTCAGGCAGCGTCGGGTCGGCCATTTCGGACGCGCACAGGTTCACGCACAGCCGAAGGTGCGGCATGCCCGCATCGTGCCAATCGCGCAGCTGGCCGCAGGCCTCCGACAGCGCCGCCAGGCTGATCTGTTCCATCACTCCCGCCTCGTTGGCCAGGTCGATCACCTGCTTGATGGGGTAGTCGGCGAGAACCCGCTCGTTGCAGCGCAACAGCGCCTCCACCGCGGCCACCTGGCCCGTGGCCGCCATGACCTTGGGCTGGTAGTGCACGGTGAAGCAGTGGTTGGCGACGGCTCGATGCAGGGCGGCAAGATCGCGGCTGCGCTTGTGCGCCTGCTCGTCGAGCTCCTTGCTGAAGTAGTGGTAGCCGTTGCGGTTCTCCGCCTTCGCCTTGTACAGCGCAAGGTCGGCTTTGCGCAGCAACTGGTCCGGATCGGTGGCGTCTCGCGGGTACACGCTGATTCCGATGCTGGCACCGATCCGCACCTGCGTGCTGTCGATATGGAAGGGCCTGGCCAGTGTCCGGATCAGTTTCTGCGCGACGGTCCCGCCCACCGTGGGGGAGCCGGCATCGGGTTGCAGCACCACGAACTCGTCGCCGCCGAGGCGGGCGACGAAATCGGTCTCACGCACCGGTCCGAGGATCCGCTGCGCTACCTGCTGCAACAGGCGGTCGCCCACAGGGTGGCCGAACCGATCATTGACCTCCTTGAAACCGTCCAGGTCGATCAGTTGCAGGATCAGCAACTGGCTGTGCCGCAACGCGGCGGCGGTCATGTCCGCGAACCTGGCGTCGAACTCGGCGCGGTTGGCCAGGCCGGTCAGCGGGTCGGCGCGTGCGAGCCGCCTGATCTCCTGTTCCTGCTCGTATTTCTCGGTTGCATCGCGAAGGATCTTCACGTAACCGGCAAGACTGCCGTCCTTGCCGTACATGGGGGTCATCACCCCATCGGCCCAGAAACACGAGCCGTCCTTGCGCAGGTGCCACCGGTAGTCCATCGCCCGGCCGTCGCGGCAAGCGCCATCGAGCTCCTTCTGCGGGACACCCTGGGCGCGGTCTTGCGCGGTGAACAGGATGCCGAGCGGCTGGCCGATGATCTCGTCGCTGCCGTAGCCGAAGACCTTTTCCGCTCCCGCATTCCACGTGGCGATTTCGCCGCCGCGGTTGATCACGATGATCGCGTAGTCCTGGGCACTGCTGAGGATGGCATCCAGCAGGCCGGATTTGTCCAGCTTCTCCATCACCGTCTCCCGCCGTCTCCAGCAAGATCTGCGGACAAGTTTGCCACCGGCGCGGGTTGGTTCGCGTTCAGTCCGGATGAACAGCGAATGCGGGCGGGCTGCCTTCCCGTCAGCAAACGGAAGAGGCCGGGTCCTGCGTCCGCCAGCGCGCGTCACCGCAGCCGCCGATGGCCGCGGAGGGTCCTCGACGAACGTCGCAGATGCTTCAGCACTCTGCGCTTCAACCGAGGATGCGGGTCCTCGACACATGTCTTCGCTGCAGGTCCTTTGCGATCCGGGATACCGCCAGCACGGCAAAGCGCTCGCGCCCCGGCAGGCACGGCCGTTCGCCTTGGCGCAGCAGTGCTTGTCGAGGGCGGGGATCGGGTGGATCGGTCGCGAAGCGGGATTGGCGCCGTCTTAGCATCCCTCGCAGTAGCCTCCTCGACGGAACCTGGCCATCGGTGCGTGATGCATGCTCCAAGCACGAGGCACCAAGCGCTGTCGCGCAACATCCTGTCCAGTCATCGGCCGCTGGCTACCCACCGGTGCGTTGCTACTGGCGATGGCCGCCTGCAGCGGGCCGGGCGAGGAAGCCGGGCCGGGCGGGCACGCGGAGGTCCCCACGATGAACCTGATTTCGCCTGCGTTCGAGCACGACGCACCGATCCCGGCACGGCATACCTGCGACGGCAAGGAGGTGTCGCCTGCGCTGCGCTGGTCGGGCGTGCCGGACGACGCCAGAAGCCTGGTGCTGATCGTCGATGATCCCGACGCGCCGGATCCCGCCGCGCCGCAGCGCACCTGGGTGCACTGGGTGCTGTACAACCTTCCGGCAGACGCTGGGGGTCTGCCCGAAGGGGTGAGCAGGGCGCAGCTGCCCGAAGGCACGCGCGAAGGCAGGAACGACTGGAAACGCACCGGCTACGGTGGGCCATGTCCTCCGGTTGGCCGCCATCGCTACTTCCACAAGCTGTACGCGCTCGACAGCGTCCTGCCCGACCTCCACCAGCCGACCAAGGCCGAATTGCTGGCGGCGGTGGAGGGGCACGTGCTGGGCCAGGCGCAGCTGGTCGGCACCTACCAGCGCGAGCGTTGAGGCGCGATGCCATCCCCGCGCATCGATGGCGCGGGTCTCGTCGCGGGAACGCTGTAGTGGCCCTGAGGGCGAGCCAGTGCGCGTGCGGGTCGTTTTCGTTCACACTGGGTGCAGCCTCCCGCCAAGGAACCAACCATGAAGCCCGCGCATCTCGCCGTAGTGCTCAGTCTCGTCGCCGCAGCCCTGTTGTTGCTTGCCGGTCCCGGCACGCGGATGGAATGGTGGGACTTCCGCACCGGCTTCCAGCTGATGCGCTGGGCCGCGTACGCGGGCATCGCAGCCGCCGGGTTGGCCGCGGCGATGCTCGTGGTGCCGCAGGCGCGCCGTGCCGCCGTGGGCGCGTTGTCGTTCGCCCTGGTGCTGGGACTGGTGGTGGCCTATGTGCCCTGGCACGGCCTGCGCCAGGCGCGCAGCGTGCCGCCGATCCACGACATCACCACCGACACCGAGCAGCCCCCGCAGTTCGTCGCGGTGCTGCCGCTGCGCGCGGACGCGCCCAACCCGGCCGAGTACGAGGGTGCCGAGATTGCCCGGCAGCAGGTCGAGGCTTACCCCGACATCGCCACGCATCGCCTGCCGGTACCGCCCGATGCCGCATTCGCGCGCGCCCTGGATGCTGCGCGGGAGATGGGCTGGGAGATCGTGGCCGCCGAACCTGGCGAGGGCCGGATCGAGGCCACCGACACCACCTTCTGGTTCGGTTTCAAGGACGACGTGGTGATTCGCGTCGCCGCCGACGGCAGTGGCAGCAAGGTCGACGTGCGCTCGGTATCGCGCGTGGGCGGCAGCGATGTCGGTGCCAACGCGAAGCGCATCGGCGACTACCTGCGCCGGCTGGGTGACTGATCCCGAGGGTGCCCGGGCGAGGACGCCGCTACCCCGGCAGTGCTCAGCGCGCGCTCTCCCTCGCAGTGGACGCCGCCTGTAGCACTTCTCCCAATGCGGGCGACCAGACCCGCCATGCATGGCCGCCCGGTCGTACCAGCACCTGTTCGGGCGGCAACAACGGGACCAGCAGCGGCATGGCCGATCGCAGGCGGTCGCGCTCGCCATAGGCCAGCCAGACATTGCGGGTCCTGTCGGGGCTGTCGGCCCATGTCTGCAGATGGCGCCACATCTCGTGCTGCCAGTTGTCCTGGCCGATCGCCTGTGGCGGGCCTGGATCCCAGCGCTCCACGCCGCCGGCTTCGGCGATCTCGCGCAGGATCGGCCGGTCGCCCAGGTAGGGTGCCAGCAGGATGATGCCGTCGACCTCACCGGGGTAGGAGCGGTCGTACATCACGCTGCCCATGCCGCCCATCGACGCGCCACTGAGCCAGACCTCGCGATAGCCGCGCCGCCGTGCCGGGGCGATCACCTCGTCGTGCAGGCGCTGTGGAGCGGTTCCCTGCAGGTAATACGGCATCGTCAATTCCGCCAGCAGCACGTCGGCATCCGGCCAGTGCTGATGGACGGCTTCGGCGATGCCGCCACGCTGCAGCATATCGAGATCGTCCGCGCGCCCGGGCAGCACCACCACCAGCCGCTGCGCCGCCTGCGGCGCCAGGATCAGTGCGGTCGGGATGGGTCGTGAGACATCGCCGCGGGCAGTGCATGCGGCGAGCACCATTCCCATTGCGGCTAGCAAAAACAGGCAGCCCTGCTGCAGGCGGCTGTGCATCGGGTCGCTCCGGTGGGGGATCGCAATACGTTTCCCGCGCTGGCGGCGGGGACGCGATGGAAAGGCGAAAACGTGATGGGAGATCCTATTGGCCTTCGTCTGGCTTCTGTTCCTGCTCGGGTTGTTCGTCGGGCATGGTCACATCGACGTCGGGAACGGTCACCGTCTCCTCGCGCGTCCCCACGTCCACGTCCGCGGTCTCCACCTCGTACTCCGGCATCTGGCCGCCTTCGGCAGTCACGTCCACCTCGGGAAGCTCGCCTTCCTGGGTCTTCTCGGCCCGGCATCCGCCCAGCGCGATCGCGGACGCACCCAGGGCAAGCAGCAGGGCCGCGGTTGGGTTGAGACATTTCATGGTGCTGCACTCCTTGAGGTTCACGTGGACGGCGGTTGCGGAAAGGGTTTGTCGGTGCCGGTGCCCATCCCCGGTCGCGACGACGGATGTTGGCCGCCGTCGCCCGGGGATGCGTGGGCTGTCGCGCCCTGGCCGCGGGCGACCTGCGTGGCTTCCTGTCTCAGCCGGTCGCTGGCTTCGCCCATGAGTTCGTGCTCCGTGCCGGTGACCGGCAGCATCGCACCGAGCAATGCTCCCGCTGCGACGCCCATGGCACCCAGCGCCATGGGGTTTTCCTCGAGCACGTGGTGGAAGCGCTCGTTTGCCCGTCGTGCGCGGTACCTGGCCGAATCCGCCGCATCGTGCGCGGTGCGGCGCACGCCCTGGATCCGTTCCGAGGTGCCTTCGCGCACATGCTGCATCCGTTCGCCCAGGTGTGGCTTGTGCGTGCCGAGGTCGGCGGTGGTCCCGGTGGTCGTGGGCGTGGTGTGGGACGCGTGCCGTCCGCCGGTGTACAGCCATAACAGCCCGGCTGCGGTCAGCAGGGTCGGCACCGGGTTGGACCTGACGGTCTGGCCGAGGTTTCCCGCGAACTCCCGACCGCCTTCCTTGCCATACCCCAGCACCCGCTCGAACATCTCACCCGGTGAAAGCCGGTCGGCCAGCGCCTCGACCAGTTCCGCGATGTGGTCGCGCTGCTGGTCGAGCTCGTGCTCGAGCTGTGCGGGGTCCTTCTGCGACTGGATGCGGATGTGGTCCCGGGTCTTCATTGCGTCCTCCCGCGAATCGCGTCCCGGTCCTTGTGAAGCGAGTTCAGCGTGCGCTGCGGGCGAATCGATTCGGCTTCGAATTTCTTCTTGCCGGCGTGCACCATCACGTAGCCGATCAGCATGACGGCGGCGCCGACGATCAACGCTGCAAGCCACAACGCCATGACTGCGGCCAGGGCGTAGACCGCGGAAAACATGAGCACGATCAGCCCGGCCATCGCCACCGCGCCGCCGGTCGCAACAGCCGCGACCCCGGTCCTGGTAATGCGCATCGTCTCGCGCGCTTCGCTCTTGGCCAGCGCGATTTCCTTGGTCAGCAGGGAAGGCACCTCATGCGCCAGTTCCCTGAGCAGCACGCCCACCGACGCATCGGCGGGGGCGGGACCGTCGCCCGTCTGCGGTGGGCGCGGCGTGGTCCTGTTCTGCGCAGGGCCCTGCCTGTCGATGTCGGGATTGATGCTCATCAGTGGATCCCCCCTCGTGGGTTCGTCGACGTGCCGGGCTGGTCGGCGGTGGGGTTGACGGGATTGGTGCGGGTCGAGCCGCTGCTGCCGGCTGCCGCACCGCCGGTGGCCGCATAGTCGCGGGGGCCCGATTGTGGCGAGTACGTGTGCGGTGCATATGTGCCGGGTTCCGTGTAGCTGCGGCTCGGGTTTTCCGATGCGGTCTCATGCAGCGCC
>DATHRJ010000102.1:0-9235 GCA_035465455.1 Lysobacter sp. | reverse complement strand
ATCCACGGACGGGCGCTGGGTGGCGAGGATCAGGTGGACCCCGGACGCACGGGCCTTCTGCGCGAGGCGTGCGATCAGCTCCTCGACCTTCTTGCCGACGACCATCATCATGTCGGCGAATTCGTCGATGAAGATGACGATGAACGGCAGTTCCTCCAGCGGCCGTGGCGCCTCGCCGAGTTCCGCGTTCGGCTTGAACAGCGGGTCCATCATCGGCTGGCCGGCGTCACGCGCGTCGCGCACCTTCTTGTTGAAGCCGGCCAGGTTGCGCACACCCACGGTGCTCATCAGCTTGTAGCGGCGCTCCATCTCGGCCACGCACCAGCGCAGGCCGTTGGCGGCCTCTTTCATGTCGGTCACCACCGGCGCGAGCAGATGCGGGATGCCCTCGTACACCGACAGCTCGAGCATCTTCGGGTCGATCATCAGCATCCGCAGCTCTTTCGCCGACGCCTTGTACAGCAGACTCAGCACCATCGCGTTGACCGCGACCGACTTGCCCGAACCGGTGGTGCCGGCGACCAGCAGGTGCGGCATGCGCGCCAGGTCCGCCACCGTCGGGCGCCCGGAGATGTCCTTGCCCAGGGCCAACGTCAACGGACTGGAGGCCTTGTCGTACTCCCTGGACCGCAGCAGCTCGGACAGGTAGATCATCTCGCGCGTGGTGTTCGGGGTTTCCAGCCCGATCACCGACTTGCCCGGGATCACGTCGACCACCCGCACGGACTTCACCGACAGGCCGCGGGCGATGTCCTTGTCGAGCGAACTGATCTGGCTGACCTTGACCCCCGGCGCGGGTTGCACTTCGAACCGGGTGATCACCGGACCGGGATAGGCACCCACCACTTCGGCATCGATGCGGAAATCCTTGAGCTTGAATTCGATCTGGCGCGAGATCGTCTCCAGTGTCTCCGCGCTGTAACCCTTGGGCTGCGGCTTGGGGTCGTCGAGCAACGCCAGCGGCGGAATGCCACTGCCGTCGCCGACGTGGAACAACGGGATCTGCTGCTCACGCTTGGCGCGGTCGCTCTTTTCCACCGCAGGCGGCGCCGGCGGCTCGATCCGCACCGGCGCGCGCTTGGCGCGCAACTCGGTGTCGACCTTGCGCCCCACTTCGCGCTCCTCGCGCAGGGCACGGGTGTGCTGCCACTCGCTGGCCTGCTGGCTGCCGCGACGGAACACCTTGCCCAGCAACGGCCCCAGCGCGAGCGTCCATTTCCCGATCCGGTCCATCACCGCCAGCCACGACAGTCCGGTGGCGAGCGTCACCGAAACCAGCAGCAGCGCCAGCAGGAACAGATTGCCGCCCACCGGACCGAAGCCGCTGTACAGCGAATTGCCCACGAGCCTGCCGAGGATTCCGCCGCTGCCTGCCGAGAAATCCGCTGCGACGCCCAGGCGCAGGTGCAGCAGACCGGTTGCCGCGACCAGGAAGCCCACGATTCCGACCAGGCGCAATGCCGGGCCCAGGTCGGCATCGCCGTCGCCATCGGCATCCATGCCGAACAGCGCGATCCAGGCGATCAGCCCGAGCATCACCGGAAGCAGGAAGGCCACATAGCCGGTCAGGTACAGAAGCAGGTCCGCGGTCCAGGCGCCGACGCGGCCACCGAGATTGTGCAGCGGCGCGGTGACGCTGCCAGCGCGCGACCAGCTGGGATCCAGCGGCGAGTAGGTGGCGAGGGTCACCAGCAGGTACAGCAGGAAGGGTGCGATGACGATCAACGCGATATCGCGGATCAGGCGCTGGCGACGCGGCGAGGACACGGTGCCCGAAGTGGACGCCGTGGATTTCCTGCGGCTTGCTGGAGAGGCTAGCGCCACCGTGATGTTGTTCCTTAGCTAGGTACCGTTACTCATTGAATATACGGCCAATTCACAGGTAATGACAGGGCGGCGGTTGAATCGCCGCCCTGCCGGAACCCCGCCCCGTGGCCATCTCCGGTCGAGAATACCGAAGTGGCGCGGGCGATGCCGGGACATGCTGACCGGAACCGCATCCCGGCCAGTCCCGTCTCGTCACCCTCCTGCGCGCTTACAGCTTCATCCCCTGCAGCGCCGGATGCACCAGTCGCCCGGCCTCGACGTTGATGCCGCGCACCAGTGCCTCGTTGTCGCGCCACTGGCCCGAGGCCAGCTTGTTGACCCATGGCAGGATCGCCGCGCAGATCGCCTGCGAGCTGGTCTGCGGCACGGCGCCTGGCATGTTGGTCACGCAGAAGTGGGTCACGCCCTCCTCGACGTAGGTCGGTTCCTTCCAGGTGGTCGGGCGCGAGGTCTCGAAGCAGCCGCCCTGGTCGATCGAGATATCGACCACCACGCTGCCGTTCTCCATTCCCTTCAGCATTTCCCGGGTCAGCACATGCGGTGCGACGGCACCGGGGATCAGCACGGCGCCGATTACCAGGTCGGCGTTGGCCAGTTCCCGGGCGACCACTTCGTTGTACGGATACAACGCGGTGACGTTGTGGCCCAGGCGCATCATCTCGTCCATGCGGTCCTGGCGCTTCTCGAACACCACCACGTTGGCACCGGCAGCGGCGGCCAGCGCCGCGGAATTGCCGCCGGCCGCGCCCGCGCCGAACACCACGACCTTGCCGCGCTCGGTCGACGGCAGGCCGCCGAGCAGCTTGCCCTTGCCGCCTTCGGGCTGGTGCAGCAGGTGGGTACCGACCTGCACCGCGATCTTGCCGGCGATGATCGACATCGGCGCCAGCAGCGGCAGGTCGCCGTTGGGCATCTCCACCGTCTCGAATGCGATGCCGGTCAGGCCGATGTCGAGCAGGCGCCTGGTCAGCACCGGCAGGGGCGCCAGGTGCAGGTAGCAGAACAGCAGGTGGTGCTTGCGCAGCAGCGCCAGGTCGCCCTCGATCGGCTCCTTGACCTTCACGATCAGCTCGCCCTTGTCGTACAGCGCGGCCGCGTCGGGAGCGATGTTCACGCCCAGCCGGGTGTACTGCTCATCGGTAAAGCCGCTCTTGATGCCGGCATCCTTCTCCAGCCAGACCTCGTGGCCGCGGGCGACGAGATCGCCTGCCGCTTCCGGAACGAGTGCGACGCGCCCTTCGAGGGTCTTGGTTTCCTTGGGTACACCGATACGCATTGCAGATCTCCAGTGTGGCCGAAAAAAAACGCCGCCTATGCGGCGTCATGGCCAGTTGTCCAGGTGGAATTGTCCAGGTGGAACGGTCGCTGCGCTCGCATCGTTCTGCAACGTTGCATCCGCATGCGTGTCTTGTGTTGCGGGGACGCGACCTCCAAGCTATGGCTCAAGTGGCCGCGCACCGCTCCAACACCGACGTTGGGGACTTGCGGCCTTGTTTTCGCGCCTTTCCGGCGCGTCCCAAACTGGACGCGATTATACCCATGAGCCCCGTCAAGCACTCCCGCCTCATCATCCTTGGTTCCGGACCCGCCGGCTGGACCGCCGCCGTGTATGCCGCGCGCGCCAACCTCAAGCCGCTGCTGATCACCGGCCTGCAGATGGGCGGGCAGCTGATGACCACCACCGAGGTCGACAACTGGCCCGGCGACGCCCACGGCCTGCTGGGCCCGGACCTGATGGCGCGCATGCAGGCGCACGCCGAGCGTTTCGACACCCAGACCCTGTTCGACCACATCCACACCGCCGACCTGTCGCAGCGCCCCTTCCGCCTGAAGGGCGACAGCGGCGAATACACCTGCGATGCGCTGGTGATCGCGACCGGCGCCAGCGCCAAGTACCTGGGGATCGAATCGGAGCAGAAGTTCATGGGCCGCGGCGTGTCCGCGTGCGCCACCTGCGACGGCTTCTTCTACAAGGACCAGGACGTGGCGGTGATCGGCGGCGGCAACACCGCGGTGGAGGAAGCCCTCTATCTGTCCAACATCGCGCGGAAGGTCTACCTGGTGCACCGCCGCGACACCCTGCGCGCTGAGAAGATCCTGCAGGACAAGCTGTTCGCCAAGGCCGAGGCCGGCAAGATCGAGCTGATCTGGGACCACTCCGTGGACGAAGTGCTCGGCGACGACAGTGGCGTCAACGGCGTGCGCATCCGTTCGACCAAGGACGACGGCACCCGCGAGATCGCGGTCAACGGCTTCTTCGTCGCGATCGGGCATACGCCCAACACGTCGCTGTTCGAGGGCCAGCTCGAAATGAAGAACGGCTACCTGCAGATCGTCTCGGGACTGGCCGGCAACGCCACCCAGACTTCGGTACGCGGCGTGTTCGCCGCCGGCGACGTGGCCGACCAGGTCTACCGCCAGGCGATCACCTCAGCCGGTTTCGGCTGCATGGCCGCGCTGGATGCCGAGAAGTTCCTCGACCTGGACATCTGAGCCCGGCGGGCGGAGTGCAGGCCTGAATCACTGCGCAGGCCCCCGGGCCTTCGCCTTGAAGGAACGACAACCGCCCAGACCTCGACCCCATGCTCGTCGCCCGCACCCACAGCCAGCTCAGCGACATCCCGGCCGCGGACTGGGACCGGCTGCACGACGCGCAAAACCCGTTCGTGGCGCATGCCTTCCTGGACGGACTGGAGCGCCACGGTTGCCTGCGCGCGCAATGGGGCTGGACGCCGCATCACCTCTCGCTGTGGGAGGGGGCCGAACTCATCGCTGCCGCGCCGGGCTACGTCAAGCAGAACTCGCACGGCGAGTTCGTGTTCGACCATGCCTGGGCACACGCGTATGCGCAGCACGGGCTGGAGTATTTCCCCAAATGGCTGTGCGCGGTGCCCTACTCGCCCGTGACCGGCCCACGGCTGCTGGCGCGCGAGCCGCACCACCGCCGCGCGCTGTTGGCGGCGATGGTCGCAATGTGCGAGCGCGAAGCGCTTTCGTCGGCCCACGTCAATTTCCATACCGCGAACGAAGACGCTGCATTCGGCGACTCCGACAGCGACCATGGCCGCACCAACGCTGCGGGCTGGCTGCAGCGGCTGGACGTGCAGTACCACTGGCGCAACCCGCCCGCCGGAGAGGGAGCGCGCTGGCACGACTTCGACGGATTCCTCGCCGCGCTGGACCACAAGCACCGCAAGAACATCCGCCAGGAGCGCGCCAAGGTGGCCCGCGCCGGCGTGAGCTTCCGCGTGGTCGACGGATCCACGGCCAGCCAGGACGACCTGGCCACGATCCACGGCTTCTACCTGCAGACGTTCGCCGAATACGGCAACCACCCCGCGCTGACGCTCGATTTCGTGCGCCATCTTGCGTCGGCGATGCCGAAGGCGCTGGTGGTGTTCCTCGCCGAGCGCGACGGCAGCGCGGTTGCCGGCGCGCTGTGCCTGCGGGGCGGCGACACGCTGTATGGACGCTACTGGGGTTCCAGCGAGATGATCCCCGGCCTGCACTTCGAGACCTGCTACTACCAGGGCATCGACTACTGCCTGCGCGAGGGGCTGACGCGTTTCGAGCCCGGTGCGCAGGGCGAGCACAAGCTGGCGCGGGGATTTCTGCCAACCCTGGTGCGCAGCCGTCACTGGCTGGCGCAGCCGGCGTTCCACGAGGCCCTGCGCGACTGGTGCCGGCAGGAAGCGGCCTCGGTACGGCGCTACGCTGCCACCCTGTCGACCCACTCGCCGTTCAAGCACCTCGGGCCAGCCCCCAACGATGACACTGCGCCTGCCGCTGCTGCCGACTGACCCGCGGGCGCCGTTTCCCGACCCGCGCGCAGCCCTGCGCGTGCCCGATGGCCTGCTCGCGATGGGCGGCGACCTGTCGCCCCCGCGGCTGCTCAATGCGTATCGGCACGGAATCTTCCCCTGGTATTCCGAAGGCGAACCGCTGCTGTGGTGGTGCCCCGATCCGCGCACCGTATTCCGCACCGACGCGGTCCGGCTGTCCTCGCGATTCCGGCGCAGCCTGCGCAGATCGGACTGGATCGTGCGCGCCGACACCGCATTCACCAGGGTCATCGATGCCTGCGCCACCCTGCCCCGTGGCGGACAGCTCGGCACATGGATCACCGTGGAGATGCGCGAGGCCTACGTGGAGCTGCACCGGCTCGGCCACGCCCACTCGATCGAGGTGTTCGCGGCGGATGAGCTGGTTGGCGGACTCTATGGGGTGGCGATCGGCCGCATGTTCTTCGGCGAAAGCATGGTGTCGATCCGCTCCGGCGGCTCCAAGGTCGCGCTGGCGGCGTTGTGCGCGCGGCTGCACCAGTGGGGCTGGCCGCTCCTCGACGCCCAGGTCGAAAACCCGCACCTGCTGAGCCTTGGCGCCGAACTGTGGCCGCGGGAGCGGTTTCTCGGCGCCTTGCCCGAACTTGTCGCCCAGCAGGGCAACCCCGGCACCTGGAGCACGGGTTTCGGCGAATACCCGGTGCGCCACCTCGCTGGCACTGACGTCGCCGGCGCCTGAATGCCCACCCTGCAACGGAGGTGGCCTTTTGCGCGCGGGCATCTGTCGTGGCAGAATGCGCGGCTACACGGGCGCACTGCGCCCTTCGCTGCACTTGGCAGCGAATTGCTACTTATAGGAAACACATGGCAAAAGATGACGTGATCGAATTCGAGGGCACGGTGGCGGAAACACTTCCGAACACCATGTTCCGTGTTCGCCTCGAAAATGGGCACGAGATCATCGCCCACATCTCCGGGCGGATGCGCAAGAACTACATCCGCATCCTGACCGGAGACAAGGTGAAGGTGGAGATGACCCCGTATGACCTGTCCAAGGGACGAATCACCTACCGGATGAAGTAATGCCGCTGATGCAGATGCAGCAAGACCAACCGTAACGGGTTTCGATCCCACGGCTGGCACGCGCACCGCGAGGCACCGATCCAGCAGCAACAAATCCAGCAGCAACAAAAAAGGCGGCCCCCGGGGCCGCCTTTTTGCTTTTCATCGCTCGCCTCGTCACCGCACGGTGGCGGGTAGCAGCTTCTCCGGCTCGGCGTGCGCCTCGACCACGAGTTCCGCGTCGCGCACGTCGATGGTCACCCGGCCGCCGCGCAGCAGTTTGCCGAACAGCAGTTCGTCGGCCAGCGGGCGCTTGATCCTGTCCTGGATCACCCGCGCCATGGGGCGTGCGCCCATCAGCGGGTCGAACCCGTGCTGGGCCAGCCACTCCCGGGCACTGGCACTCGCGGTCAGGACCACATCCTTCTCGTGCAGCTGCGCCTCCAGCTCGATCAGGAACTTGTCGACCACGCGCAGGATGTGCTCGAAGCCCAGCGCCTGGAACTGCACCACCGCGTCCAGCCGGTTGCGGAACTCCGGGGTGAAGCCCTTGCGGATCGCTTCCATGGCATCGGTGGAGTGGTCCTGCTTGGTGAAACCGATCGTCCGCCGCGCTGCCAGCGATGCACCGGCGTTGGTGGTCATCACCAGGATCACGTTGCGGAAATTCGCTTCGCGCCCGTTGGTGTCGGTCAGGGTGCCGCGGTCCATGACCTGCAGCAGGATGTTGAAGATGTCCGGATGGGCCTTTTCGACCTCGTCCAGCAGCAGCACGCAGTGCGGGGTCTTGACGATCTTCTCGGTCAGCAGGCCGCCCTGGTCGAAGCCGACGTAGCCCGGCGGCGCACCGATCAGGCGCGAGACCGAATGCGGCTCCATGTACTCGGACATGTCGAAGCGCACCAGTTCGATGCCCAGCTGCAGCGCGAGCTGCTTGGTGACCTCGGTCTTGCCGACGCCGGTCGGGCCGGCGAAAAGGAAGTTGCCGATCGGCTTGTCCGGGTTGCCCAGGCCGGAACGCGCCAGTTTGATCGCCGAGGTCAGGGTGTCGATCGCGGGATCCTGGCCGAAGATCACCATCTTCAGGTTGCGCTCCAGGTTGCGCAGCACGTCCTTGTCGGACGCGGACACCTGCTTGGTCGGGATGCGCGCCATCTTGGCCACGATCATCTCGATCTCCTCGGTGTCGATCAGGTTCTTGCGCGCCTCCAGCGGCAGCAACCGCTGCCGCGCACCGGCCTCGTCGATCACGTCGATCGCCTTGTCCGGCAGCAGCCGGTCGCCGATGTGCTTGACCGAGAGGTCCACGGCCGCCTGCAGCGCGTCGTCGGCGTAGGTGACGCCGTGGTGGGTCTCGTAGCGCGCCTTGAGCCCGTGCAGGATCTCCACCGTCTCGCCGACGGTCGGCTCGACGATGTCGATCTTCTGGAAGCGCCGCGCCAGCGCGCGGTCCTTCTCGAAGATGCCGCGGTACTCCTGGAACGTGGTCGAGCCGATGCAGCGCAGGTCGCCCGACGACAGCGCCGGCTTGATCAGGTTGCTCGCATCCATCGTGCCGCCGCTGGCCGAGCCGGCGCCGATGATGGTGTGGATCTCGTCGATGAACAGCACCGCCTCGGGCAGCTTCTTGAGTTGGGCCAGCACCGCCTTGAGCCGCTTTTCGAAGTCGCCGCGGTACTTGGTGCCAGCCACCAGCGCGCCCAGGTCGAGCGCGTAGATCGTCGCGTCCTCGAGCACCTCGGGCACCTCGCCATCGACGATGCGCTTGGCCAGGCCCTCGGCGATCGCGGTCTTGCCCACGCCGGCCTCACCAACGTACAGCGGGTTGTTCTTGCGGCGCCGGCACAGGACCTGGATCGTGCGCTCGACCTCGTCGGAACGCCCCACCAGCGGGTCGATCTTGCCTTCGCGCGCCAGCTGGTTGAGGTTGACCGCGAACTCCGCCAGCGCATCGGACTTGCCGTCGCCGTCGACCGCGCGGGCCTCGCCCTCTTCGGGCGAGGAGCCATCGTCATCCCCCTGGCGGGCGATCCCGTGCGACAGGTAGTTGACGACGTCCAGGCGCGCGATGTCCTGCTGGTTCAGGTAATAGACGGCGTGCGAATCCTTCTCGCCGAAGATCGCCACCAGCACATTGGCGCCGGTGACTTCCTTCCGGCCCGACGACTGCACGTGGTAGACCGCACGCTGCAGCACGCGCTGGAAGCCCAGCGTGGGCTGGGTGTCGCGCTCGATGTCGTCGGGGAGCACCGACACCGAGGTCGAAATCGCCTGCTCGAGGTCGGCGCGCAGGCGCGGGAAATCGGCGCCGCAGGCCTTCAGCACGATCTCGGCGGAAGGGTTGTCCAGCAGGGCCAGCAGCAGGTGCTCGACCGTCATGTACTCATGGCGCGCCTCTCGGGCGCGCTTGTAGCACTGACCGATGCTGTATTCGAGATCCTTGCTAAACATGGGCAGATATCTCCAGGTACTTACTGCGGTCCTAGATGGGGGTGGCCAACCGCTTTTCCATACCAATTCGTATTGCTTGGACTGCCCCGGGGCCCAACCGGTTCCTCTAACCC
>DATHRJ010000101.1:0-4123 GCA_035465455.1 Lysobacter sp. | reverse complement strand
CGATCGAATGCAGGCCTTTCACGAAGGAACCCTCGCGCTCGATTCGGGCCAGCGCGGGCGCGCCCATGCGGGTCATGATCCGCATGTTGGCGACCACGTACGCGCTGTCGGTGATCTCCACCCCGCAACGCGACAGTGGCGAGTCGATCGGGCCCATGCAGTACGGCACCACGTACATCGTGCGCCCGACCATGCAGCCGTCGAACAGCGCATCGATCTTGGCGTGGCCTTCGTCGGGCGCCATCCAGTGGTTGTTGGGACCGGCGTCGTCGCGCTGGGAGGTGCACACGAACGTGAGGTGCTCGACGCGCGCAACGTCTTCGGGGTGCGAGCGGTGCAGCCAGCTGTCGGGATGGGTGTCCTGATTGAGCGGCAGCAGCGTGCCATCGCGTTGCATGGCCGCAACCAGCGCGGCGTTTTCCGCATCGCTGCCGTCGCACCAGTGGATGGCGTCGGGGCGGGTCAGCGCGGCCACTTCCGCGACCCAGGCATTCAACGCCGCCAGCCGGCTGGTTTTGATGTCGGAGACGGGCGTCGTCGTATCTTGGGAAAGGGCGTTCACGGCAATGGCCTCCAGCCGGGGTTCGTAGCGATTCAGGGGATTGGGATCAGGGTGGCCATCACGTGCTCGACGTAGGCCTCGAATTCATCATGCTGCAGCCGCGCCTGGTGCAACTGCAGGTTCAGCTGCAGGAAGCCGACGTAGGCGGCATAAGCCAGGCGGGCGCGGTGTTGCGCATCGGTGCGGCTGAGACCGGCCTGGCGGAACGACACGGCCAGGTAATCGAGCCGACGCTGCGAAACCCGGCCGATCACCGGCTGCACCGCCGGGTGGTCAAGCGCCTTGAGCAGTTCGGAATAGATGATGTGCGACTTGTATTCGTGCGCGACCACGGCAAACAGTGCGCGCAGGCGCTGGCTGGGATCGGCGATCAGCTCCAGCTGCGCGAAGATGGTTTGCTGCTCGACTTTCTCCCAGCGCTCCAGCGCCGCGACCAGCAGCGCGTCGCGCGAGGGAAAGTGCCAGTAGAAACTGCCCTTGGTGACGCCCAGCCGCCGCGCAAGCGGCTCCACCGCCAGTGTCGCGACACCCTGGTCGGCGATCTGGTCCAACGCGGCCTGCGCCCAATCCTCGGCACTGAGGCGACCACTGCGTTCCTGCTTGGGCGAGGCTACGGGCATCATTAATAAATTGTAGCAAAGACCATACTTCCGCGGCGCGCAGAGTATGTAATCAGGCGCTTACACTCGGTTGACAGCCGCCATCGGCGCCTACCATACTCATCCGTATGTTAAGCCGTGCTCTGCATTCACGCCATGGGGTTTCGACCCCGCGACATTTCCCCGGTTTCCAGGAAGCTGCCGTCCGCGCGACCATCGGGCCGCAGGAGCTGGGCTTCCCGCCCTATTACGCCGTTGGAGCGACGTCATGAGTATCGCCATCCCGTTCATCGCACTGTTGCTCGTCGGCGCCATTGCCGCGTATCACCGGCTCCGCCTGCCGGTGTGGGCCGCGCTGAGCGCGACCGTGCTGGTTGCCGCATGGCTGCTGGGGGCCAATGGCGCCGCAACCCTTGTCGCCGGTCTGTTGCTGGCACTGGTCGCGGTGCCGTTGCTGCTGCCGCAGATCCGCTTGCCCTTCATCACCGCGCCGCTGCTGAAGTTCTACACCAGGATCCTGCCGACCCTGTCGGAAACCGAACAGGTGGCGCTGGAAGCGGGCACGGTGGGCTTCGAGGGCGAGTTGTTTTCCGGCAAGCCCGACTGGCACGTGCTGCTCGACCAGCCGCGGCCGATGCTGACGGCCGAGGAGCAGGCGTTCCTCGATGGCCCGGTCGAGCAGTTGTGCCGCATGACCAACGACTGGGAAATCACCCACGTGCTTGCGGACCTGCCGCCGGAGATGTGGGAGTTCATCAAGACCAACCGGTTCTTCGGAATGATCGTGCCGAAGGAGTATGGCGGCCTGGGCTTCAGTGCGCTGGCCAACCACAAGGTGATCCAGAAGCTTTCCTCGATCTCCAGCGTGGTCAGTTCGACCGTCGGCGTGCCCAATTCGCTGGGTCCGGCCGAACTGCTGATGCATTACGGCACCCAGGAGCAGAAGGACCATTACCTGCCGCGCCTGGCCAACGGCCGCGAGGTGCCCTGCTTCGCCCTTACCGGCCCGTTCGCCGGCTCGGACGCGACCTCGATCCCGGACTTCGGCATCGTCACCATGGGCGACTGGAACGGCGCCAAGGTGGTCGGGGTCAAGCTCACCTTCGACAAGCGCTACATAACCCTGGCGCCGGTGGCGACGTTGATCGGACTGGCGTTCCGCATGTACGACCCCGACGGGCTGCTCGGCGACAAGCGCGACATCGGCATCACCCTGGCGCTGCTGCCGCGCGACACCGACGGGGTCGAGGTCGGGCGTCGCCACTTCCCGCTCAACAGCCCGTTCCAGAACGGCCCGCTGCACGGGCGCGAGGTGTTCATCCCGCTCAGCCAGCTGATCGGTGGCGAGGCCTATGCCGGCAAGGGCTGGCAGATGCTGGTCGAGGTGCTGTCGATCGGCCGCTCGATCACCCTGCCCTCCACCGCCAGCGGCGGCGCCAAGATGGCAGCCGTGGTCACCGGCGCCTACGCGCGCATCCGCAAGCAGTTCGGGCTGTCGATCGGGCGCTTCGAAGGGGTCCAGGAGGCGCTCGCGCGGATCGCCGGCAACGCCTATGCGATCAGCGCGCTGGCCGAATCGACCGCCGCGGCGGTGTCGCGCGGCGAGAATCCGGCCGTGCCTTCGACCATCGCCAAGTACCACTGCACCGAGATGGCGCGCGAGGTGATCCGCGACGCCATGGACATCCACGGCGGCAAGGGCATCATCCTGGGGCCGAAGAACTACCTCGGCCGCGGCTGGCAGGCCACCCCGATCGGCATCACGGTGGAGGGCGCCAACATCATGACCCGCTCGCTGATGATCTTCGGCCAGGGCGCGATCCTGTGCCATCCGTGGGTGCTCAAGGAGATGAAGGCCGCCGCCCTGCCCGATCCGGACGAGCGCCTGCGCGAGTTCGACCGCAACCTGTTCGGCCATATCGGTTTCGCGATCTCCAACGCGGTGCGCGCGCTGTGGTTCGGCCTGACCGGCGCCCGCTTCGGCAAGGCGCCCGGCGACAGCTACACGCGCCGCTACTACCGCAAGCTCAACCGCTACTCGGCGACGCTGGCGCTGATGGCCGACACCTCGATGCTGATGCTCGGCGGCAAGCTCAAGTTCAAGGAATCGCTGTCGGGCCGCCTGGGCGACGTGCTGAGCAACCTGTACATCGCCAGCGCGATGCTCAAGCGTTACGAGGACCAGGGCCGCCCCGTCGCCGACCAGCCGCTGCTGGCGTGGGCGTTCCACGATGCGGTGAACAAGATGGAGATCGCGCTGTCGGGTGCGTTGCGCAACTTCCCGGTGCGACCGGTCGGCTGGCTGATGTGGCTGCTGGTGTTCCCGCTGGGGCGCCGCGCGCAGGCGCCCAGCGACCGTCTCGGCCACCGCGCCGCCGCCCTGCTGATGTCGCCCAACGAGGCCCGCGACCGCCTCGCCGATGGCGTGTTCACCACGCCGTGTGCGACCAATCCGGCTGGACGGATCGACAGCTACCTGGCGAAGGTGATCCTGGCCGAGCCGGTGGAGCGCAAATTCCTGAAGGCGCTGAAGACCCGCAACATCGAGGCGCTGAGTTTTTCCGCGCAGCTCGATGAGGGCGTGCGCGAAGGCTGGATCAACGGCGACGAACGCCGCCAGCTGGAGGAACTGCGCGAGATGACGCTGGACGCGATCAGCGTCGACGATTTCGACAGCGAGCAGTTGCGCGCCGGCGGCGTGGCCGAACCGCAGGAAAACCTTCGCCGCGAAGTGGCCTGAGGGTTACCCGGCCCGCCCGCGGCGCTCGTCGCTGCGGCCGCGGCCGGCACCTCCCGCAATTGCGCGGCCGGTTCATCCGCCGGCGGCCGGATCCTCCGCATCGCCTGCCGGCAGCGCGCGTTGCGCGCGCACCACGCGCCAGGCGCCGAACGTCATCGCCAGCGCGACCAGTATTCCGCCGCCGAACACCACCGCCGAGCCGAATGCCGCCAGCCCCTTGTG
>DATHRJ010000100.1:0-3638 GCA_035465455.1 Lysobacter sp. | reverse complement strand
GCAGGTGCGCGCGCTCGGCCTGGGCCTTCTCGTGGGTGATCTGCTGCAGCCGCAGGTGCTCGGCGCGCTGGCGCTCGAACGCGGTGTAGTTGCCGCGGTAGAGCTTGGCCTTGCCGTCGTGCCGGTGCAGCGTGTGGGTGGTGACCTCGTCGAGGAACTCGCGGTCATGGCTGATCAGCAGCAGCGTGCCGGGGTACTTCAGCAGCCACTGCTCCAGCCACAGCACCGCGTCCAGATCCAGATGGTTGGTCGGCTCGTCGAGCAGCAGCAGGTCGCTTGGGGTCATCAGCGCGCGCGCCAGGTTCAACCGCACGCGCCAGCCGCCGGAGAACGAGCTGACCGCGCGTTCGTGGGTCTCCGGCGAGAACCCCAGTCCGTGCAGCAGCTTGCCGGCACGCGCACTGGCGTCGTAGCCGTTGAGCTCCTCCAGCAGGTGGTGCGCCTCGGCGACCGCCTCCCAGTCCTCGTTCGCGAACGCATTGGCCTCGGCCTGGATCGCCGCGTGCACGGGCGCGTCGCCCGACAGCACGAAGTCGATCGCCGGATTCGGCAGCGACGGGGTTTCCTGGGCGACGCTGGCGATGCGCACGCGGTTGCCGATGCCCAGGTCGCCCTTGTCGGCCTCCAGCTCGCCCTGCACCGCCGCGAACAGCGAGGACTTGCCGGTGCCGTTGCGGCCGATGACGCCCACGCGCCAGCCGGTCTGCAGGACCAGGTCGACTTTGGACAGGAGCAGGCGTTCGCCGCGCCGCAGGGCGAAATCTTTGAAGGCAATCATGGCGTCATTGTACGTGGGCAAGCTGCCGTCCCGGACCGCGTGGCGGCCATTGGCGCAGGTCCGGCTTGCAACCCGCGCGCGGCCGCCCCATCCTGAATGATCACCAATGGAGCCCCGATGCCGCTGCACACCTCACTGATCGCGATGCTGGTGGGCGGATTCGTGCTGGCATTCATCTTCGGCGCGCTGGCCCACCGCCTGCGCATGTCGCCCCTGGTCGGCTATCTGATCGCCGGAATCGTCGCCGGGCCGTTCACCCCCGGTTTCGTTGGCGACCAGACCCTGGCGCCGCAGCTGGCCGAGATCGGCGTGATCCTGCTGATGTTCGGCGTCGGTCTGCACTTCTCGCTGCGCGACCTGCTCGAAGTGCGCGCGATCGCGGTCCCCGGCGCGTTGATCAGGATCGCGGTCGCGACCCTGATGGGCTGGGGCCTGGCGCGCTTCCTTGGCTGGACCCACGGCGCCGGCATCGTGTTCGGCCTGGCCCTGTCGGTCGCCAGTACCGTGGTGCTGCTGCGCACGCTGGAGGACCGACGCATGGTGGAGACCCGCCCGGGCCGCATCGCGATCGGCTGGGTGGTGGTCGAGGACCTGGCGATGGTGCTCACGCTGGTGCTGCTGCCGGCGCTCGCCGGCGCGCTCAAGGGCGGCGGCGCCGAACCCGGCGCGGTCGCCAGTGCGCTGCTGACGACGTTTGCCAAGGTCGGCGCCTTCATCGCGTTCATGCTGATCGTCGGCCGCCGGGTGATCCCGTGGATCCTCGAGCGCATCGCCGGCACCGGCTCGCGCGAACTGTTCACCCTGTGCGTGCTGGCGATCGCGCTGGGGGTCGCGTTCGGCTCGGCGGAGCTGTTCGGGGTGTCGTTCGCGCTGGGCGCGTTCTTCGCCGGCATGATGCTCAACGAGTCCGAGTTCAGCCACCAGGCCGCCACCGAAACCCTGCCGCTGCGCGATGCGTTCGCGGTGTTGTTCTTCGTATCGGTCGGGATGCTGTTTGACCCGATGATCCTGGTCGAGCAGCCGCTGCAGGTGCTGGCGACGTTCCTGATCATCGTGTTCGGCAAGTCGCTGGCAGCCTGGGCGACGCTGCGCGCCTACGGCAAATCGCGCGAGTCGGCTTTGATGATCACCGCCAGCCTCGCCCAGATCGGCGAGTTCTCCTTCATCCTCGCCGGGCTTGGCCTGTCGCTGCAGGTCCTGCCGTCGGAAGGCCTGGACCTGGTGCTGGCCGGCGCGCTGCTGTCGATCGTCGCCAACCCGCTGCTGCTGGCGTGGATCGATCGTCGTCAGGCGAGCACCGTAATGCGCGAAAATGCCGCCGCCGACGTGCTGGCGCCGATCCCCGAAGGCATCCGCGAACACGTGATCGTGATCGGCTACGGCCGCGTCGGCAGCGAACTGGCGCGCTTGCTGACCGATCGCGGCGTGGCGGTCGTGGCGGTCGATGGCGAAGCCGACCTGGTGGCGCGTGCGCGCGCGGCCGGATTGCCGGCGATCCGCGGCAATGCGGTCGACGAGCGCGTGCTGCGCGAAGCCGCACCGGAGCGCGCGACGACCGCACTGGTGGCGATCCCCAACGCCCTGGAAGCCGGGGAGATCATCGCCCGCCTGCGTGCGCTCAATCCGGCGCTGAGCATCGTCGCGCGTGCCCACAGCGACGTCGAACTCAAGCATCTGCTGGAACACGGCGCCGACGCGGCGGTGATGGCCGAGCGCGAACTCGCCCACAGCCTGACCGAGATGGTGATGGCCACGCCCGCCTACCGCGGCGACCGCAAACTGCCGCCATCCACCGCCGCATGATCAGCCGATCGAGCGCACCTGCAACGGGAACCGCCACGCCATGAGTCACGACAGCCAATCGCCTTCCGACCCGACCGCCATGTCCGAAGCAGCCGCCACGGAGCCGGTGCTGACCGACATCGAGGCGCGCATCCTGGGTAGCCTGGTGGAAAAGGAGGCGACCACGCCCGACACCTATCCACTCACCAGCAACGCGATCGTGCTCGCATGCAACCAGAAGACCGCGCGCGAGCCGACGATGCAGCTTGAGCCGGGCGAGGTAGGCAACACGCTGCGACGGCTCGAGGTGCGCGGCTGGGTGCGATCGCAGCACAGCGGCCGCACCGAGCGCTACGGCCACCGCATCGAGAAGATGCTCGACCTGACCCGCCCGCAGGCGGCGTTGCTGGCGCTGCTGATGCTGCGCGGGCCGCAGACCCTGCACGAACTGCTGTCGCGCAGCGAGCGCCTGGCAAATTTCGGCTCGATCGAGGACGTGCAGCACGCGCTGGAACGCCTTGCCCACCGCGATCGGCCGCTGGTGCGGCTGCTGCCGCGCCAGGGAGGCCAGCGCGAGGACCGGTACGCGCACCTGCTCAGCGGCGAACCGGTAATGCCGGCCGCCTCGTTTGCGGCCGCCTCGCCAGCGGCCGGATCGGCGAACCTGGCCGAGCGGGTCGCCACGCTGGAAGCGCGGGTCGCGGAACTGGAGGCGCGGCTTGCCGCACTGGACGAACCGACCGGCGCAGGCGAGGCCTGAGCCCGGCGCAGCCCATCACCGGTTGGCTGGCGCGCCACCGGAAGTGTCATCACGCGCGGGAACGCGGCGGAACGGCTGCAGCAGCAGCGCCGGCAGCGACAGCGCGCGCGGGTCGCGCCACTCCATCAGCCCGATCGGCATCGTCCGCGGCGGCCGCTGCGGGCGCTCGCGGTAGCTGCCGAACAACCGGTCCCACAGCGACAGGTTGAAGCCGTAGTTGCTGTCGGTTTCCTCGCGCAGCACCGAGTGGTGGATGCGGTGCATCGACGGGGTCACGATCACGCGCCGCACCAGCGGCTCGAAGCGCGCAGGCAAGGC
>DATHRJ010000099.1:0-2965 GCA_035465455.1 Lysobacter sp. | reverse complement strand
ACCGACATCGTTGCCCGGGTGTTCCGGCACGTGACGCAGGTCGTCGCCATCGCGCGTGTCGCGCGGCGCCGACGGGCTGCCGAATTCGTGGCCTTCCCACTGCCCCGGCGACAGCATCGGCAGCGCGTGCGGGGTCGCTTCCGACTCGGTCGGCGCGTTGTGCACCAGGCCCGCGGCTTCCGCCACGGCCTGCGGATCGACCACCGCCAGCCGGCCCCACGCGAACGCCGCTTGGTTCTTCTCGATCGCGGCGCCGTTGAGCTCGACCGCGCGCATGATCGACTCCAGCGACAGCGGCACCAGCCCCTGCTGCCACGCGTAGCCGAGGATGAACAGGTTCGACATGATCGCGTCGCCGAGCAGCGCGGTCGCCAGCTGGGTCGCATCGACCACGTGCGGGGCTTCGCCACCGAGCGCGACGCTGACCGCCTTGATGATGTCGGCCGCCGGAAACTGCATGTCCGGACGGGTGGTGAACGTGCCCGGCATCGCCTCGTAGCTGTTGAGCACCACGTTGCTGCGGCCGGCACGGATCTTCGACAGCGCCCAGTAGTCGTTGACCACGACCATGTCGCAGCCGAGCACGAGGTCGGCCTCGCCGGCAGCGATGCGCACGGCGAAGATGTCGTTGGGCGAGTTGGCGATGCGGATGTGGGTGGTGACCGCGCCGCCCTTCTGCGCCAGGCCGGTCTGGTCGAGCACGCTGGCGCCCTTGCCTTCCAGGTGCCCGGCCATGCCGAGCAGCGCGCCGATCGTGACCACGCCGGTGCCGCCGACGCCGGTGATCAGGATGTTCCAGGGCTGGTCGAGCGATGGCAGTTGCGGCAACGGCAGGTTGGCGAGCAGTTCGGTGGCGTTGCTGGCCTTCTGCTTTCTCAGCGCGCCGCCGTGCACGGTGACGAAGCTCGGGCAGAAACCGTTGACGCAGCTGTAGTCCTTGTTGCAGTTGGACTGGTCGATGTCGCGCTTGCGCCCGAACTCGGTTTCCTTCGGCAGCACCGACACGCAGAACGACTTCTGCCCGCAATCGCCGCAGCCCTCGCACACCAGCGAGTTGATCGCGACCCGCTTCTGCGGGTCGACCATCTTGCCGCGCTTGCGGCGGCGGCGTTTCTCGGTCGCGCAGGTCTGGTCGAAGATCAGCACCGAGGTGCCCTTGACCTCGCGCAGGCGCTTCTGCGCGGCATCGAGCTCCTTGCGGTCGAGGAACTCCACGCCCGCCGGGAACGCCGAGCGGTCCGACCACTTGCCGATGTCGTCCGACAGCAGCACGATCGTCTGCACGCCTTCGCTGCGCACCTGGTGCGCGATCTGCGGGACGCTCAATGTGCCGTCGACCGGCTGCCCGCCGGTCATCGCGACCGCGTCGTTGTAGAGGATCTTGTAGGTGATGTTGACCCCGGTGGCGACCGATTGCCGGATCGCGAGCGAGCCGGAATGGAAGTAGGTGCCGTCGCCGAGGTTCTGGAACACGTGCGCGGTTTCGGTGAACGCCGCCTGCCCCGACCAGGTGACGCCTTCGCCGCCCATGTGGGTGTAGGTGTCGGTGCTGCGGTCCATCCAGGTGACCATGTAGTGGCAGCCGATGCCGCCGAGCGCGCGCGAGCCCTCCGGCACCACCGTGGAGGTGTTGTGCGGGCAGCCGGAGCAGTAGTGCGGCACACGCGGGAAGTTGGCGCGCGGCAACGCGAGCTCGGACTCCTTGTCCTCCATCCAGCGCAGCACGTCGCGCATGTGTTCGCTGTCGTGGAAGCGCTGGATGCGGGTCGCGATCACGCGGGCGATGCGCGCCGGGGTCAGCTCGCCGGTGCTCGGCAGGATCCATTCGCCGGACTCGTCGTACTTGCCGACGATGCTCGGGCGCGCGCCCTCGTTCCAGTTGTACATCGACTCCTTCATCTGGTTCTCGATGAAGGCGTGCTTCTCCTCGACCACCAGGATGTCCTGCAGCCCGCGCGCGAACTCGCGCACGCCCACCGGCTCCAGCGGCCAGGTCATGCCGACCTTGTACACGCGGATGCCCAGTTCGCTGCAGGCCTGCTCGCCCAGGCCCAGGTATTCCAGCGCCTGCAGCACGTCCAGGTACGACTTGCCGGTGGTGATGATGCCCAGGCGCGGATTGGGCGAATCGATCACCACCCGGTCGATCCGGTTGGCGCGCGCGAATGCCTGCGCGGCCTTGACCGCGTACTGGTGCAGGCGCATTTCCTGGTCCAGCGGCGGATCCGGCCAGCGGATGTTGAGGCCGCCGGCCGGCATCTGGAAGTCGGTCGGGATCACGATGTCCAGCGCGAGCGGGTTGACATCGACCGAGGCCGACGACTCGACCGTCTCGGCGATCGTCTTGAAGCCGACCCAGCGCCCGGTGTAGCGCGACATCGCCCAGCCGAGCAGGCCCATGTCGAGGATGTCCTGCACCCCGGCCGGGTTGAGGATCGGGATCATCGCGCTGGTGAACTCGCCCTCGCTGCCGTGCGGCAGGGTCGAGCTGCGGCAGGCATGGTCGTCGGCCGCCAGCGCCAGCACGCCACCGAACTTCGAGGTGCCGGCGGCGTTGGCGTGCTTGAACACGTCGCCGCTGCGGTCCACGCCCGGGCCTTTGCCGTACCACATGCCGAACACGCCCTCGACCGTCGCGCCCGGAAACAGGTTGGTCTGCTGGGTGCCCCAGACCATGGTCGCGCCGAGGTCCTCGTTGAGGCCGGGGACGAACTTCACCCCCGCGTCCTGGAGGTGCTGCTTCGCGCGCCACAGCTCCAGGTCGAAGCCGCCCAGCGGACTGCCGCGGTAGCCGGAGATGAAGCCGCCGGTGTTGAGCCCCGCCGCCTCGTCGCGCAGGCGCTGCATCAGCGGCAGCCGCACCAGCGCCTGCACGCCCGACAGGTAGATGCGCCCGTCCTGGCGCGTGTACTTGTGCTCGAGCGTGTAGTCGGCGTCGCGCACCGGGCTGGTCGGGGCGGCGGTA
>DATHRJ010000098.1:0-2932 GCA_035465455.1 Lysobacter sp. | reverse complement strand
GCGGGGGAACTATTGGCGAAGCTGTCCGCGATGACCACGTGATGTCCACGCTCGGCGAGTGCCACGCAGGCATGCGAACCGATGTAGCCGGCACCGCCGGAAACGAGGACCCGCATTCCGGCGCCGCTGCCGGGGGTGCTGTCGCGCGCGACGCGAGGCTCGTGGACTCGCCTGCTCGCGGGAAAACCTGGCATGTCGATGCTCCGCAGCTGTATGTGCACACGCAATTCAACGCGCTCGCACGCTTCTCCCGGCCTTGCCCTGGGCGGCTGCTTAACGCTGGAAAAATGTCGCTTCCCAATCCCTGTTTTGCGGCCCATGTGATGGCCGGGCGACTGCCCTCCCGACGTTCCAAGGTCGGAACACAGGAGAAAATCCATGAACCGCTATCTCGCCGGCTTGGCCGTATTTCTGCTTTCCGTCCTGCTTGCTGGTTGTGCGAGCTCCGGATACTCCACCGCTGGCGCGCCACCTGATGGCGATCCGGTCGTGGATGCATACCGGATCGGCGTGGACGACATGGTGCAGGTTTCCGTCTGGGGCAGCCCGGAACTCGGCGTCACCGCGCCGGTACGCCCTGACGGGATGATCTCGGTGCCTTTGCTCGGCGACGTGAAGGCCGGCGGACGTACCCCACGCGAGGTATCGGCCGATATCCAGCAGAGGCTGGCCGAGTACGTGAAGTCGCCGCAGGTCGCGGTGATCCTCACCGAGCTGCGCAGCCACGAATACCTGTCACGGGTCCGCGTGACCGGTGCGGTGCGCCAGCCTGTCTCGATCCCGTATCGCCAGGGCATGACGGTACTGGATGCGGTACTCGCGGCAGGTGGCGTCACCGAATTCGCCGCGCCCAACCGCTCAAGCCTTTACCGCAGGAACGGGGACGGTACCGCGAGCTATCAGGTGAACCTGCAGGAGATCCTCAACAACGGCGACCTCACCACCAACTTCGACGTCGCGCCCGGGGACGTGATCACTGTTTCCGAGCGCATGCTGTGAGCAGTCAACTCATCGAATGGTCTCCTCCGCGTGGCGGGTCCAACGCCTCGGTGCCGATACTGCCGATCGCGACCGAAGAGGCGCGACGGCGGCCCGCGGTACTGGCGATGATGTTCGCCGTGGTCGCGCTGGTGATGCTGGCCATCGGCCTGGGTACGCCGAAGCGGTTCACCTCCTCGACCACGATCCTCGTGGAGGAGAGCAACATCATCGAGCCCCTCATGGAAGGGCGCGCGGTGCCCACTACGTTGGTCGACCGCGCCGCGATAGCACGTGAGGTAGCCTTCAGCCGCAAGGTCATGGACCAGATCCTGGCTGCGGGCGGATGGCTCGAGGACAAACCCAGCCCGATCGAGAAGGAACGGCTGATCAACCGGATCGTCGGCAGGACGGAAATCTCCAATCCACGCGACAACCTCAGCCTCATCCAGATCAGTTACTCCGACAGCGACCCGATGCGGGCATTCGCGATCACCAAGCGCTATGCCGAGCTGATCATGCAGGAAAGCTCGCTGGCCAAGAAGTTCGAGAGCCGCAAGGCCTACCAGTTCATAAATTCGCAGGTGGGGCAGTATCGCAAGCGCCTCGCCGACGCCGAGCAGAAGCTGGCCGACTACCGCCGGGCCAACCCTGATGCCCGGCCCGGAACTGAAGAGGAAGTCAGCCGTCGCATTGCCGAACTACGCAACGAAGTCGACCGCTCGCGCATGGACCTGGTGGACCAGAGCTCACAGGCTGGCGCCATGCAGGCGCACCTGTCCCGCGAGGCCACGTTCGGCCCGGCCGGCGCGCGCGACAGCCAGGTGCGGTCACGCCTGATCGAGTTGCAGTCCGAGCGCGACCAGCTCTCGGCCAAGTACACCGACCAGCATCCCGACCTTGTCCGCGTGCAGCAGCAGATCAGCGACCTGCAGGGGCAGTTGCGCGGCGGCGGCGGTGGCCGCGCGGCCGCAGCCAGCGGCGGGAACACCGCGTTCGATCCGCTGTACAGCGACATCCGCACGCGCATGGCCGAGGCCCGCAGTCGCAGTGCCGCTTCCGCGTCACGGATCGCACTGGGGCAGACCCTGCTGGCCGAGGAACTGGAGCGCAGCAACCGGATCGCCGCATCGGCCGGTGAGCTCGGTGCGCTGACACGCGATTTCGAAGTCAACCGGAACCTTTACCAGGACCTGCTGGACCGGCGCGAAAACGCACGCCTGTCGATGAACCTCGATGCGCAAAGCGGCGGCCTCAACTTCCGCATCCAGGAGCCTGCCGCCATTCCGCTGCAGGCTACCGGACTGCGCCTGATGCACGTCGCCATGGCTGGACTTGTGCTCGCGGTCGTAGTGCCCCTGGTGCTGCTGCTGCTCTGGGTCAAGTACGACGCCCGCGTGCGGTCACCAGCTCAGATCGAGCAGTTGGCGGGCCTGCCGGTTCTCGGCTCGATCCCGATCCGCGCGACCGCGCAGCGTAGCGCCCAACCCGCGAGGAACATGCGACTGGCGACGGCTTTGTTGCTGATCGTGCCCCTGGTGTATGCGCTCGCACTGACCCTCCGATAGGTGACCGAGATGTCCCACCTTGACCCCCTCACCATTGACCTCGACAAGTCCGACCAGACCCGTCCGGCCGCCCGCACCATGGCGCGCGTATCCGACCGGACGATGCTTACCCCTGCACAGATGCAGGACCGGTCGCTGGTTTGTCGAACGGCGCCTTCGAAGCCGCAGATCGACGCGTTCCGCGAGGTCCGCACGCGATTGCTGGCAATCGCCAACGACCTGAACATCATCACCCTCATCGCACCGGTCAGTCGCGGCAGTGGTGGCAGTTTCATCGCCCGCAACCTGGCGGCGACCTTCGCTTTCGATGAAGCCAAGAGTGCGCTGTTGCTGGATTGCGACCTGTTCGAGCCGTCGCAGCACACGACGTTGCGAATCGATGCGGA
>DATHRJ010000097.1:0-10879 GCA_035465455.1 Lysobacter sp. | reverse complement strand
TGATGACCGCGGAAATCGCGATGCCGAGTTTCGGCGCACTCGGGATCGGCGGGATCATTGCACTGGTGGCCGGTTCGCTGATCCTGTTCGACACGCAAGTGCCGGGATTTGGCGTGCCGATGCAGCTGATCGCCGGCATCGGCCTGGCCAGCGCACTCGCGTTCATGGGCGTGGTCTGGCTGGCGACGCGCTCGCGCCGGCAACCGGTGACCACGGGAATCGATGAACTGGTCGGGCACCTGGCCGTCGCGGCAGATGATTTCCAGGGCCACGGCTACGTGCGCATCCGCGGCGAGGTCTGGCAGGCCGCGTCGGCCACGGCGGTGCGGGGCGGCCAGCCGCTGCGCGTACTCGGCATCGACGGCCTGGTCCTGCGCGTGGCACCGGTCGAGGAAGGTGCCGCGGAAGTCGATCGATCGATCCAGGCGCGCGCACGCCACCGCACCCGCAACCCCGCTGACGGAGCCAAGCCATGAACCTGCTGCTGATGTATTTCCCGGTCCTGCTGGTACTCGCCGTGATTTTGGCCAGCGCGATCAAGGTCCTGCGCGAATACGAGCGCGGCGTGGTGTTCCAGCTTGGGCGCTTCTGGAAGGTCAAGGGACCGGGCCTGATCATCCTGATCCCGATCGTGCAGCAGATGGTGCGCGTCGACCTGCGCACGATCGTGATGGACGTGCCGACCCAGGACGTGATCTCGCGCGACAACGTCTCGGTCAAGGTCAACGCGGTGATCTATTTCCGGGTGGTCGACCCGCAGAAGGCGATCATCAATGTCGAGCACTTCTACGAGGCCACCAGCCAGCTGTCGCAGACCACGCTGCGTTCGGTGCTGGGCAAGCACGAGCTCGACGAGATGCTGGTGGAGCGCGACAAGCTCAACGGCGACATCCGCGAGATCCTCGATTCGCAGACCGACGCCTGGGGCATCAAGGTCGCCAACGTCGAGATCAAGCACATCGACCTCAACGAGACCATGGTGCGCGCCATCGCCAAGCAGGCCGAAGCCGAACGCGTGCGCCGCGCAAAGGTGATCCATGCCGAAGGCGAGCAGCAGGCCGCCGAGAAACTGGTCGAAGCGGCCAAGCTGCTCGGCGCCGACCCGCGCGCGATCCAGCTGCGCTACCTGCAGACGCTGACCGAGATCGCCGGAGACAAGAATTCGACCATCGTGTTCCCGCTGCCGATGGATCTGGTGGAGCCCCTGCTGGCGCGACTGAAAGCCGAACGGTAAGGGCCGGTCGCGCCTGCACATCGCCACCGCGCCGGCCGATGTAGGTTCGCAACGGGACCACTACCGGAGTGCCGTATGCCCACCAGCGCAAGCTACGTTACCCAGGCGCCCGATCGTGCAGCCATCGATGCGCAGGCAGGTCCGGTGGTGCTCGAGTTCGGCACCGACTGGTGTGGTTACTGCAGAGCGGCGCAGCCACTGATCGAGGCCGGGCTTGCCGGCCATGCGGGAGTGCGGCATCTGAAGGTCGAGGACGGTCCGGGGCGGCCACTGGGGCGCTCGTTCCGGGTGAAGCTGTGGCCGACGCTGGTGTTCCTGCGCGATGGGCAGGAAGTTGCGCGTCTGGTGCGGCCGACCGATGTCGAATCGATCGCGGACGCGGTCTCCACGATCGCTGTTGCGGGATCCGGGCCGTGAGCCGACGCAACGGATGTGCAGTCGACGGCGCGACGCGGGGGTAGGGATTGGACACCTGGGTCGATGCATTGCAGTGGCCGGCGATGGCCGTGACCCTGGTCGCGGCCTGGCTGGTCGCCTCCCAGGCCCGGCGGCGCCGCAACTGGGGTTTCTGGTGTTTCGTCGCCAGCAACGTGCTGTGGGTGGCCTGGGGCCTGCACGACCAGGCCTATGCGCTCGTGGCGCTGCAGTTCGGACTGTTCGCGCTCAATCTTCGTGGCGTAAGGAAGAACGATCCGCAGCCCTGAGCAGCAGCCGGGCGGCGCGTTGCTAATCGCCGTCATCCGCCTGGGCGCGGTCGTCTTCAAGGTTACGGTCGGGCGCGCGAGGTGGCGGCACGCATCCGGAGTGGTAGGCGGCGCCTGGCACCAGCACCCACTGGCGCCTGCTGGAGCGCCCCAGGTCGATCAGTTCGCCCGGATCGATGCACGGCCCGACCGCGTCCTTGAGCGCGAACAGCCACCGCTCGCCCGGCGCAGCCGACAACCACACCACCGCGTCGCGCCACTGCTCGCTGAACTCGCGCTCGAAACCGAATTCCGCGGTCGGGCCCACCGCCTGCAACAGGTGCTGCTCGCGCCATCCGACCAGCCCAAGCTGCGCCTCCGGGCCGATCCTGGCGCGCACGTCCTGCATGAATGCGCGCCCGGAACTGCTTGGGTCGAGCGCCGGTGCCAGGCCGATGCCGTACACGATCCACAGCAGCACCGCGAACCCGACCGCCACGGCTCCCGCGCGCCGGGTCCGGCCGATCGCCGCCAGCACCAGGCCACCGGTCCCCAATGCGCACAGCCACAGCCACAGCGCCTGTACCGCGGCGGCGGTGAGGCCGCGCCCGGCCGAAAGGCGGCTTGCCCACCCGGCATCCAGCAGGCCGCCGATGCCGAGCGCCAGGGCCGCCGCGGCGAGCACCAGCACATAGCCCAGCAGCAGGCGGCGCGCGAACGCGCGTCGCAGCAGGCCCGGCAGCAGCGGTGCGGCGGCGATGCACAGCGCCGGCAAGGCCGGGAACAGATACACCTCGCGCTTGCCGGGGCTCGCGCTGAAGAACAGCAGCACCAGCGCCGCCCAGCCGAGCAGCGAGGTCGTGCGCAGGTCGCCGCGCCGCATGCGTCGCCCCCATGCTGGCAGCAGCCACGGCAGCAGCAGCACGCCGGGCAGCCACAGGGTCGCGATCACCTGCAGGTAGTACCAGGGCGGCTGCACGTGGTGCCAGGCCGCGGCGTAGCGCGTGCCGGTCTGCTTGAACAGGATTTCCGAGGCGTAGCGGCGCAGGTCGGGATCATCGCTACCCAGCAGCGCCAGCCCCAGCGGCAGCAGCCACAAGCTGACGCCCGCGATGAAGCCGGCCGGCAGCCACCACCACTGCGCGTGGCGAAACCCGGCGCTGGCAATCGATCGAACCGGAAACGCCCGATCGCGCCGCTGCCCCAGCCACCACGGCAGCAGCAGCAGCAGCGGCAGGAATCCCACGCCCTTGGTGATGGTGCCGATTCCGGCGGCCAGCCCGCCCAGCGCCAGCAGGCGCCAGTCCGGCCGCTGCAGCAGGTGGCGTGACAGCGCCCACAGCGACAGCGTGGTCCAGAACACCAGCACCATGTCGATCTGTGCGCGCTTGGCCTGCAGTCCGAACTGGAGCGTCGCCAGTAGCGCGAAACCGGCATATGCGGCGACCTTGCGGTTCCACAACCGCTGCGCGAGGTCGTGCACCAGCCACAGCGTGCCCAGCGCGGCGAGCAGGGACGGCAGCAGGAAGGCGATGCGCCAATCGCGCACCGCGGTGTAGGCGATCGCCTGCAACCACATGAACGGTGGCGGCTTGTGCGCGTACATCTCGCTGCCCCGATGCGGGACCAGCCACTGGCCGGATTCGACCATCTGCTGCGCCGCCAGCACGAAGCGCGGCTCATCGGCGGGTGAAGGGTCCCGCAGGCCCAGTCCGGCTGCGAGCGCAACCGCGGCCAGCGACAGCAGCAACCAGGGTGAATGCAGGATCTGGCGCGCTGAGCGCATCGGGAGGACTCCGCCGGCGGGAAGTGCAGGGTGCCGCAAAGCGCATCGGAAATCCGTTGGAGCCATTCCGACAAGGATCCGACGCGCGATGGTGGATCCTCTGGCTTAGAGTCAACAACTGGCGGAGCCGCTTCCGCTGCCGAACCGGGCCCTGCGATGCGCGTGCTAGTGGTGGAAGACAACCAGAACCTGGTCGCCAACCTCTTCGACTACCTCGAGGCCCGTGGCCATACCGTCGACGCCGCCCCGGACGGACGTACCGGGTTGCACCTGGCGACGACCCAGGCCTACGACGCGATCGTGCTCGACTGGATGCTGCCGCGCCTTGACGGCCCCGGCGTGCTGCGCGGATTGCGCGAGGACGCCGGCAGTGGCGTGCCGGTGATCATGCTGACCGCGCGCGACGAACTCCCCGACAAGATCGCCGGTTTCCGCGCCGGCGCCGACGATTACCTGACCAAGCCGTTCGCGCTGCCGGAGCTTGAGGTGCGGCTGGAAGCACTCGTCGCCCGGGCCTGCGGCCACAACCGCGGCAAGGTCCTGGAAGTCGCCGACCTGCGTTTCGACCAGTCCACGCTCGAGGTCAGCCGCGCCGGACGTTCGCTGCACCTGTATCCAGCGTGTCGGCGCCTGCTGCAGGTACTGATGCAGGCCAGCCCGGCCGCGGTCACCCGCGAGCGGCTCGAACAGGCGCTTTGGGGCGATACGCCGCCCGATGGCGACATGCTGCGCTCGCATATCTACGAGCTGCGGCGCAGCGTCGATGCCGAGTTCCCGATCAAATTGATCCAGACCCTGCCCCGGGTGGGCTATCGCCTGGCCGCCCCGGGTGAGGGCGATGCCGGGGAGCAGTCCAGCGATGCTCGGTAGGCCCAGCCTGCAGCGCCGCTTCGCGCTGGGCATGCTTGGGTACATGCTGCTGCTGAGCATCGTCGTGCTGGCGTTCGGGTGGATGGTCAACGAGCGGGCCGAGGCTCTGGTGTGGCGTTCGCTGCTTGAGACGGAGATGGAGTATTTCGCCCGGCACGCGGACGACGAGGAGTGGCGACCGCGGGACTCGGACCTGCTGGAGTTCTTCGTTGCCGGCCCGGATACCACGCTGCCGGCTGGCCTGGCCGAACTCCCGCCCGGATTGCACGACGAGGTCGCGGTCGATGATCGTCAGATCGTCGCCCTGGTCCGCGACACCAATGGCCAGCGCCTGCTGCTCGCGCTGGACATCACCGAGTTCGAACGCAGCGAGCGCGAGCTGGCGCTGACGCTGTTGTTCTCCAGTCTGGCGGTGGTGCTGCTGCTTGGGCTGGCCGTCATGTGGGGCATTGGCAGGCTGCTGCGGCCGCTGCGCGAGCTGGCCCAGCACATCGGCCTGCTGCGACCCGACACAGCCGGCCAGCGGGTTGCGGTGCCCGCGCGTGCGAGCGCGGAACTGGTGGTGATCGTCGAGGCGTTGAACGCCTACCTCGGGCGCCACGATCAGTTCGTCGAACGCGAGCGCCACTTCATCGACAGCGCCAGCCATGAGTTGCGAACGCCGGTTTCGGTGATCGCCGGGGCCAGCGAACTGGCGCTGGAGGCGACGATGCCGGCGCCAGCACGCGTACAGGTGCAGCGCATCCAGCGCACCGCCCGTAACGTGGAACAACTGATCGAGATGTTGCTGGTGCTCGCCAAGGATCCCGCGAGACTGGCTCGCAACAGCGATCGCATCGAACTGGACCAACTGCTGGTCGAGATCGCCGATGACCACCGCCACCTGTGCGGGGAGAAATCGTTGCAGATTCGCGTGCTGGCGCCGGAGCCCTGCGAGGTGGTGGCGCCGATGGGGATCGTGCAGGCTGCGGTGGGTAATCTGCTGCGCAATGCGATCGAGAACAGCGACAGCGGCGAGATCACGATGCGATTGCAGCCTGGCGCCGTGGTGGTGATCGAGGATCCCGGCCATGGCATGTCGCCCGAGCAGATCAGCGCGATCTACGCTCGCCAGGCACGCGGTGATGGGCGCGGCGGCGGGGGCATCGGGCTGGACCTGATCACCCGGATATGCGCGCACCTGGGTTGGGAACTGCGGATCGAGCCGCGGGAAGACCGGGGCGGTACCAGGGCGACGCTGGATCTCGGAGTTGCCGCAACCTCGACCTGCTGACCGGAACCCCCGATTCGCCCATTGGATTTCTCACGGTTTTCTGACATGGCATTGCCGAACATGGCGATGATTGCCAACAGGCAGGACTGCGAGGCCGTACCCATGATTACCTCCACCGGCAGTAGCGTGCGCGATGTGCTCGCGTCGGCGCCGACCGGCGAGCCAGGGCCGGCCATTTCGGTGGTGATCCCGATGCACGACGAGTACGGCAATGTTGCACCGCTGCTTGAGGAGGTCGTGGCGGCGCTGCAGGACCGGGTCGCGTTCGAGATCATCTGCGTCGATGACGCCAGCCGGGATTCGACCCTGGACCTGCTGCGCACGTTGTGTCGCCGTCACCCGCAGTTGCGCGTGCTGAGCCACGCGACCCGGGCCGGCCAGAGCGCCGCGATCCGCAATGGGGTCAAAGCGGCCAGGGCCCCCTGGGTCGCCACCCTCGACGGCGACGGCCAGAACGATCCGGCCGACATCCCGGCGTTGCTGACCGAGCTGGCCGCCGCCGGGCCACAGGTGAAGCTGCTGGGCGGCTGGCGGGTCCAGCGGCGCGACGGATGGAGCAAGCGCGCCGCCTCGAGGATCGCCAACGCGGTGCGTCGGCGCATGCTGCGCGACGCCACCCCGGACACCGGCTGCGGCATCAAGCTGTTCGAGCGGGAGGCATTCCTCGATCTGCCGTATTTCGACCACATGCACCGCTACCTGCCAGCGCTGATGCAGCGTGCCGGTTGGCGCACGCTCAGCGTGCCGGTCAACCACCGCGCGCGCCGCAGTGGCGCGTCCAACTACGACAACTTTGGTCGACTCAAGGTCGGTCTGTCGGACCTGCTCGGCGTTGCGTGGTTGATTCGTCGCAGCCGGGTCGTGCCGGTGGTATCGGAGGAGGGTGCCATCCAGCGCACCCAGCAGCAGGGCAGGGAGGCGAGGTGATGGGCCAGGCAACCACGTGGATCGTCATTGGTTTCATCGGCCAAGCGCTGTTTTCCGCGCGCTTCCTGCTGCAGTGGCTGGCGTCCGAGCGCGCCCGCCGCAGCATCATCCCGACGGCGTTCTGGTACTTCAGTCTTGGCGGCAGCATGGTGCTGCTGGCCTATGCGATCCATCGCGCCGATCCGGTGTTCATCGTCGGCCAGGCCACAGGGCTGGTGATCTACCTGCGCAACCTGTACCTGATCAAGATGGCGCCGCCGGCCGGTAGCGCCGGAGCCTGAGCCGCCGCAAAAGGTCAGCGGCGCGTCCGGTGTCGAGAGCCGGCCCGCAATGCCGAGCACATCGATTGCCGCGAACCAGTTGATTGCGGCGGCGGTAAGCGTTCTGATGGGCTTGCGGCTGTTCGCGGCCGGCAAAGCCTCGGTGGCCCAGGGAGTTGCGAGTGGAAACCATCGGCTGGGACGATTTCACCAGGGTTGAGCTGCGGGTCGGGAGAATCATCGAGGCCAGGGTATTCGAGCAGGCGCACAAGCCGGCCTACGTGCTGCGCGTGGACTTCGGCGAGGAACTGGGTACCAGGAAGTCCAGTGCCCGGATCACCGGGCACTACCGGCCGCAGGATCTGGTCGGCAAGCTGGTCGTGGCAGTGGTGAACTTTCCTGCCAGGCAGATCGGCCCGCTGATGTCCGAATGCCTGGTGACGGGCTTCCATGACGCCAACGGGGACGTCGCGCTGTGCGTGCCGGACCGGCCCGTACCGCTGGGAGCGAAGCTGTCGTGACAGGAAAAAGGGCGCTTGCGCGCCCCTCTTCCCACACCATGACGAGGCGGTGATCAGGACCCGCTGCGCGGGCCGCGACCGCCTGGCTTGCCGCCGCGCGGACCGCCGGGACGGGGCGCTCCGCCGGGCTTGCCGCCAGGCCGCGAGCCGGGACGGGGGCCACCCGGGCCCGCCGGACGCGGCGCACGGGGCTTGTCGCCGTACGGGTTGAAGCTGCCCGGATTGGCGTGGTCGGACGGGAAGCTGGGGGCGTTGCCGGGGTGGCCGTAGGGTTTTGGCGCTCGCTGGCCTTGGCCGCCACCGCCATAGGGTCCGCTGCGGTCGCCGCCGCCAGGACCGCGAGGTCCGCGCTCGCCCTGGTAGCCACCGCCGCCGCCGGGACGTCCGGCACCGCCGGGCCGCGCGCCGCCGGGCTTCTTGCCGTACGGCTTGCGCGGCGCCTGCCCATCGGCATTGCGGTGGCCGCTTGGGCCGGTATCGACGCCTTCGGGCACATACCAGGTACGGAACGCCGCCGGGTTGCCGTCGGGCAGCGCGCGCGGGCCCTTGTCCTGGCGTTGCTTGAACGGCTTGTGCGACTGCTTGGCCGCCGCCTCGCCACTGACGGTCAGTCCGCCGTGCCCGCCCTTGCCAGGTCCGCCCCTGCTGCCGAAACGGCCGCCGCCGCGCTCTTCGCGGACATGGTCGAAGCGCCGCAGTTCGCGGCCTTCGTCGGCGCGGCTCGGCCCGCCGACATGCGCGCGGCCTTCGCCGCCGAAGTTGATCGTGGACTTGGCGGCCTTGCGCTGGCCGATCACCGGCAGCAGCGTCAGCGCGGAAGGCGTGCCGTTTTCCAGGCCAAGGTCACCGCGCAGCTTCTCGACCTTGTCGGCCGCCATCTCCTGCGACTGGCCACGCAGCAGTTCGCGCGGCAGTTCGACCGCGCCGTAGCGGATGCGCTTGAGCCGGCTGACCTGGCAGCCCTGCGACTCCCACAGCCGGCGCACTTCGCGGTTGCGGCCTTCCTTGAGCAGGACGCGGAACCAGTCGTGCGAATCGCTGCCGCCGATGCGCTCGATCTCGTCGAACTTGGCGGGGCCGTCGTCCAGGGCGACACCGCGGGCGAGGCGGTCGACCAGGTTGTCGGGCACCTTGTCCTGGCCCTCGGGCGCGCGCACGCGGCAGACGTATTCGCGTTCGACCTCGTGCGAGGGGTGCATCAGCGTGTTGGCCAGCTCGCCGTCGGTGGTCAGCAGCAGCAGGCCGGTGGTGTTGATGTCGAGGCGGCCGATCGCGATCCAGCGCGCGCCCTTGAGTGCGGGCAGCGCCTCGAAGATCGTCGGGCGGCCCTCGGGGTCTTCGCGGGTGGTGACTTCGCCCTCGGGCTTGTTGTACATCAGCACGCGCGCAGGTTCGGTCAGCGCGCTGGCGACGAAGCTGCGGCCATCGATCTCGACCTTGTCGCCGCTGCCGACGCTCATGCCGACCTGCGCGATTTCGCCATTGACCTTGACCAGGCCGTCGGCGATGCGCTGTTCCAGCGCGCGGCGCGAGCCGAGTCCGGCCTGCGCCAGGACCTTGTGCAGGCGCTCCTGCAGGCGCGGGGCTTCGGTGCCGGTGGCATCGGTGCCGCGCTTCAGGGTCAGCTTGCGTGGTGTTTTTTCATCAGTCATTTCTGTTGCTCCGACGAGGCCGTTTCGGTGTCGTCTGTTTCGTTGGAAAAGGTCTGCTCATCGGCCACGTCTGTGGTGGGCGCGGTGGCATGGGTTGCTGTTTCGGTCGTGCGTTGCGATGTCATGTCCGACACGGATTCATCCGCTGCGCGATCTACCGGCGCAGCCTCGGGGTCGTGTCCGGCGTCGACGAACTCCGCCGACGCGAGGATGGATGGAGCTCCAGCGGTCCCGGCGTCGTCGCCGGTCGATGGTTCCTGCCGGGTGCCCACGTCCGCGGCGCTGCCATCGTCGTTGTCCGCGCCCTCGGCCCCCAGTCCCTGCTCGATGCCGCCGGCGGCGATCGGCTGCATCTGCGCGACGGCGCCCTCGAACTGGAACTGCGGCTCGAGTTCGCCCAGCTCCTTGAGTTCCGACAGGGGCGGCAGCTCGTCGAGGCGCTTGAGGCCGAAGTAGTCCAGGAACGTCTTGGTGGTGCCGAACAGCGCCGGCTTGCCGGGGACATCGCGATGGCCGACGACGCGGATCCACTCGCGCTCCTCCAGTGCCTTGATGATGTTGCTGTTGACCGCCACGCCGCGCACCTGCTCGATCTCGCCGCGGGTGACCGGCTGGCGGTAGGCGATCAGCGCCAGGGTTTCCAGCGTGGCGCGGGTGTAGCGGGTCTGGCGCTCGGTCCACAGCCGCGCGACCCAGGGGTGCACATCGGCCTGCACCTGGTAGCGGAAACCCGAGGCCAGCTCGACCAGTTCGACGCCCCGATCGGCACACGCTTCGCGCAGGGTCTCCAGCGCTTGTTCGACGCTGTCGGCCGGCGCGGGCGCATCGTCGGGGAACAGTGCATGCAGCTGCACCAGGCTCAGCGGCTGATGGGCCGCGAGCAGGGCGGCTTCGACGATGCGGGTGACGAGGGTCTGTTCCATGCGGTTCCGGTCTTGGCTCAGTCGAGTGCCGCGGGCTCGTCGTCGTCGAATTCGCTCGACAACTCGATGGCGGCGGGGGCGTCGTCGCCGATCGCGAGCGACTTGACGTAGATGGTGTTGAGCGCCTGCCCCGGCTGCTGATCGCCACCGGGCTGCTCCTGGACGATTTCGATCAATTGTTCCTTGGCCAGCGTCAGCAGCCCGAGAAAAGTGACCACCACGCCGAGCCGGCCTTCCTCGACCGTGAACAGCGACTCGAAGCGGTGGAACGCGCCATCGCCCAGGCGGGTGAGCAGCTCACCCATGCGCTGGCGCACGCTCAGCGCCTCGCGCTTGATCGCGTGCTGGGTGTACAGCTCGGCGCGCTTGAACACATCGTGCAGCGCCAGCAGCATCTCGCGCAGGTCGACCGGCGGCGGCAGCTTGATCGAGGCGCGGTCCGGGACGAACGCCGCCACCGGCACCGTGTCGCGGTCCTGGCGGGGCAGGGTGTCGATGTCCTGCGCGGCCTTCTTGAAGCGCTCGTATTCCTGCAGGCGGCGCACCAGTTCGGCGCGCGGGTCGTCCTCCAGCGCGTCTTCGGTCGCCGCACGCGGCAGCAGCATGCGCGACTTGATCTCGGCCAGGATCGCGGCCATCACCAGGTAGTCGGCCGCCAGCTCGAAGCGCATCTCGTGCATCGCCTGGATGTAGGTGACGTACTGGCGGGTGATCTCGGCGACCGGAATATCGAGGATCTCGAGGTTCTGG
>DATHRJ010000096.1:0-2639 GCA_035465455.1 Lysobacter sp. | reverse complement strand
TGGATGGCGGCATGTGCGTCGAGCGCCGCGTGGACCGCGCCGGTGTCGGCAAAGCCGAAAGCCAACTCGCAGTCGACATACTCGATCAGCTCGGTCCGGGGGGCGCAGCGCAGGCACTCGGCCGCGCTGCCGCCGTAGGCGCGCATCAGCCCGCCAGCGCCGAGCTTGATGCCGCCGTACCAGCGGGTCACGACCGCGACCACCTGGTCGAGACCCTGGCCGTCGATCGCCGCGAGGATCGGGCGCCCCGCGGTGCCAGCCGGCTCGTTGTCGTCGCTGAAACGGTACAGCGGGCCGATCCGGTAGGCCCAGCAGTTGTGCGTGGCTGCCGGATCGCCGATGCCGGCGATGAACGCAAGCGCCGCCTCGGCCGAGTCCACGGGCGCGGCCCGGGCCAGGAAGCGGCTGTGCTTGATCGTCAGCGCGTGCTCCGCGCGGGCGGCGAGGGTGGTGCCGCTCATGACCGTGCGCGGCTCAGGGCGGGTCCAGTTGATTCGCGGCGAGCTCGTGCAAGTCATCGGGCAGCACGGTCTGCGGATGGACGCGGCGCAGCAATGCCAGGCTGTCGCGCGCGCCGGCGAGGTCGCCGGCATCGCGGCGCTGGCGGATCCGCTCGATCCAGTCCACCGGCTCCAGCTCGCCGTCGCGCGCCACCGGCACTGCGGCAAGGCCTCCGCCAGCGATTGCCGCCGCGCCGGTGTCGGCCATGGCCCGCTCCATCGGCGCCGACGCGGGCATGGATTCGGCATGGCTCTCCATGCGGCGGACAGTGGGTTCGGGCCGCGCCTGCGCGGGCTTGGCCGCGTCGACGGCCGGCTGACCGATCAGCGGTGCTGGAGGCGATGCCGGCGGCGCGGGAGCTGCGCTGGCTGCTGCCGTGGCCCGTCCCGGCCCGGCAGCCGCCGCCTGATCCGGTTCCGCCGCGGCGGGGCCAGGCGTCGGCATCGCGGCTGCCTCCTCGCTGCGGGCCGGTGGCTGCTGCTTGGCGGCCGGCGCAGCGGTGGGTTCTGCCGTGCCGGCAGGCGCCTGGATTTCGGCAGCCGACGCGCGTTCGCGTGCCGCCCCGTCGCCGGGGGCCATCTCCACACCGCCGGGCTGCATCTGCCAGGTCACACCAACGGCGAGCGCGAGGGTCGCGGCAAGGCCAAGCAACGCAGGCCAACGCCCGTGAGGCGGCCGCGCCTGGGCATCGCCGACGGACCGCGCGGCAGCGATGATCCTCGCGTCCAGCGCGGGCGCGGGCATGCCGTGCGGTCCGAGTTGCGCCAGTTGCGCGGCGAGCGCGCGTTCTTCAGGCGTCAGCGGTTCGGGCGGACCGGAATGGGTGTTGGGCGTGTTCATGGATTGATTCCGCAGCGCAGCTTGTCCATCGCGTAGCGAAGCCGCGATTTCACCGTTTCGCGGCCGACGCCGGTGATCGCGCCGATCTCCTCCAGGCTCAGTTCCTGCTCCAGGCGCAACAGCACGACCTCTCGCTGCTCGTGGGGAAGCTCGTCGATGGCACGCTGCAGTTGTCGGCGTTGCTCGAACTCCGACAACGTGCGCTCGGGGGTGGTCGTGTCCGGCACCCGCGCGGCGCGCTCGTCGCCGTCGGCCGGTGCCGCAGGCCGGTGCTTCAGCGCGCGCCAGTGGTCGTTGAGTCGATTGTGGGCGATCCGGAACAGCCAGGTGCTGAATGCGGCCTCCGGCTTCCAGCCGGGCGCGGCGGCGATCACTCGCTGCCAGACATCCTGGAAGAATTCGTCGGCCAGTGACTGGTTGCGGATCTGGCGCAGCAGGAACCGGTACAGCGGTCCGCGATGCCGCGCATACAGCTGTTCGAACGCAGCGACATCGCCGCCGATCCAGTCCCGCATCAACCGCTCATCGGCGGGATCGAGTCGCTCCGGGAGCGACAGGTCGGCAGGGTCGACACCGGGGTTCATCGGCAGCAGGGTACGGGTTGGCGTAGTCGACGGGAAGCGCCCGAGTGCCGGGACAAGCCCTCCGGCCGAATGCGCCGGAATTGCGGCACCGGGTCATGCTCCACCGAGCCGGGGCGGCGGGGAGGCATTTCCGGCCCCGGCCGGGCCGGACGCGCTATCCTGCGGCAGGGAAGGGGAAATCCAGGTGCAGAGCTCGGGCATGAAACCGGCTATCACGGCGGACATTGCGTCTTTGAACACGGACGTTGCGGACGGATCGTTGGCAGCTGCGCTGCACGATGCGCTGCCTACCGGTTCGCTGGTGGCGGTGTGCTGGCGCGAGCCGCATGAGGAACCAGGCAGTTCCGCTTCGCGCGGCGCACCAGCGGGACTGATCGCGCAGGCCGAGATCGCCCTGCATGCCGGCAGCCGCAACAACGACGACCTGCACTGCATCGATTTTGCATGGGATGCCGCCCATGACGCCCGTGCGGCCATCGCCGCGGCACTTCCGGTCCCGCTTTCGGAGCCATCGCGTTCGGCCTGGCTGCTGTTGGCCAGGCGCGTCGTGGAAGCGCACATTGCGGCAAACCGGGCCCAGGCACGCGCGGAATCGCTGGAGAAATCCGAGCGGTTGCAGCAGGCGCTTTACGAGATCGCCGACCTCGCCGGGTCCGACCTGGAAATGCCCGATCTGCTGTGCCGCATCCATGGGGTGGTCGGCGGCCTGATGTA
>DATHRJ010000095.1:0-8728 GCA_035465455.1 Lysobacter sp. | reverse complement strand
ACTGCGCTACGACTCCGGCGACTGGGACGTGGATCAGCGCATGCCGTCGAACATCATCACCTCGCTGATCGACTACACCAGCCTGCGCGTGGATACCAAGGAGCACGTGCTCGACCTGGCGGATCCGAAGATGCTGCAGGCACCGTTCTGCTACCTGGCCGGCCACAAGCTGGTCGAGTTCAACCCGGCGGAGCGGCGCAACTTCGAGCGCTACGTGCGCAACGGCGGTTTCGTGTTCGTCGACGACTGCAACCACGACATCGACGGCCTGTTCGCCAGATCGTTCGAGGCGCAGATGGCCTCGATCTTCGGCGCCACCGCGATGAAGAAGCTGCCCAACAGCCACGCGCTATACCGCAGCTTCTTCGTGTTCAAGGACGGGCCGCCGGCGACCAGCTTCGAGCTCAACGGCTGGGGCGACGACCTGATCCACGATTATCTCAGGGGCATCGAGATCGACGGCCGCCTGGGCGTGCTCTACAGCAACAAGGACTATGGCTGCGAATGGGATTACGACTGGCGCAACAAGCGCTTCCTGGCCGAGGACAACACCCGGCTCGCGGTCAACATCGTCATCCACGCGTTGACCGCATGAACCGGATCGACATCACCACGGCGATCGGCGCGCGAACTCGCGCGCGACGGGCCGCACCGCACGACCACCACGACACCGAACCGCGTGTCCGAGGAACACCAGCATGAGCACTGCCCTCACCGAAGCCGGCATCGAATCCGAACTCGCCCAACTGGCCACGCTGCGCGACGCGATCGGGCAGGCGATCGTCGGCCAGGACGCAGTGGTCGAACAACTGCTGATCGGCCTGCTCGCCGGCGGCCACTGCCTGCTGGAGGGCGTGCCGGGGCTCGGCAAGACATTGCTCGTGCGTTCGCTCGGGCAGGCGCTGGACCTGCAGTTCCGGCGCGTGCAGTTCACCCCCGACCTGATGCCCAGCGACATCATCGGTACCGAGATCCTCGAAGAGGACCACGGCACCGGCCACCGCAGTTTCAAGTTCCAGCGCGGGCCGGTGTTCACCAACCTGCTGCTGGCCGACGAACTCAACCGCACGCCGCCCAAGACCCAGGCCGCGTTGCTGGAGGCGATGCAGGAGCGCACCGTCAGCTATGCCGGCGTCACCCACGCCTTGCCATCGCCGTTCTTCGTGCTGGCCACGCAGAATCCGCTGGAGCAGGCCGGCACCTACCCGCTGCCGGAGGCGCAGCTGGACCGTTTCCTGCTGCACGTGCGCGTCGAATACCCGAGCGAGGCCGAGGAGCGCGAGATCCTCGTGCAGACCACCGGCACCCACCAGGCCGAAGTGCCGCGGGTGATGCACGGCGAGGCGATCCTCGGCCTGCAGGCGCGCGTGCGCCAGGTGCACCTGGGCGATGACCTGCTCGACTGGATCACCCGGCTGGTGCGCGCCAGCCGCCCGCACGCCGATGCGCCCAGGGAAGTGCAGCAATGGGTGAAGTGGGGCGCCGGTCCGCGCGCGGGCCAGTCGCTGGTGCTCGCCGCGAAGGCGCGCGCGCTGCTGCATGGACGCCTCGCCGCGACCCGCGACGACATCGTGCAACTGGCCGCCCCGGTGATGCGCCATCGCCTGCTGCTGTCGTTCGTGGCCGAGGCCGAGCGCAGGAGCACCGATGACGTGGTCGCCGCGCTGCTGCGCAGCGTGCCGCTCGCCACCGGCTGAGGTCCCGCTGGAGTGACAGCGCCCGTGCATCCGCCTGCTCCGGCCGACCTGATCCCGGCCGACGTGCGCGCGCGCCTGAAGCACGTGCAGATCACTTCGCGCCACGCCGCCGGCACCCAGGGCTTCGGTCTGCACCGCAGCTCCAGCCGTGGCGCCGGCATGGAGTTCTCGCAGTACCGCGCCTACGAGCCGGGCGACGAGCTGCGCCAGGTGGACTGGAAGCTGTACGCGCGTTCGGACCGCTTCTTCGTGCGCGAGGCCGAGCGCGACAGTCCGCTGGACGTGTGGCTGCTGCTCGACACCAGCGCATCGATGTCGCAGCAGGACGCCGCGCGTCCGGGCTGGTCGCGGCTGCATGCCGCGATCGCGATTGCCGCCTGCACGATCGAGATCGCGCTGCGCCAGGGCGACCGTTTCGGGTTGGCGGCGATCGGCCACGACAACCTGCAGTTGACCCCGATCGGCGCCGGTCCGCGCCACCGCGACCGGTGCCTGATCGCGTTGCACAAGCTGACGGCCGGCGGCGGCTGGCCCGACGAGGCGCGGTTGCGCCCGCTGTGGGAACACGTCACCGCGCGCTCGCTGCTGCTGTCGCTTGGCGACGCATTCGATGAAGGCCTGCCGGCGCTGCTCGAACGCCTCGCGACCGCCCGGCGCGAGGTGCTGAACGTGCAGCTGTTGACCGTGGAGGAGCGCGATTTCCCGTTCCGCGGCGGTCATCGCTTCCGCGATCCGGAGACCGGCGACGAACTGCTGGGTGATGCCGGCAGCATTCGCACGGCGTTCGTGGCGCGATTCGCCGATGCGCGCGCCGCGCTCGCCGCACGGCTGGCCGCAAGCGGCATCCGCCACGTCGAGTACTTCCTCGACGAGCCGCTGGACCTGCCGCTGCGCCGGCTGTTCGCCGATAGGGCCGGCGCATGAGTCTTGCGTTGCTGCTGCCACTCGGACTTGCGGCGCTGGCGGCGTTGCTGGTGCCCCTGCTGCTGCACCTCGCGCGGCGCAGCCAGGAGCGCGTGGTGACATTCGCCGCGTTGCGCTGGCTGACGTCGAAGCCGCAGCCGCGGCGCAAGCGCCGCTTCGACGAAATCCCGCTGCTGCTGTTGCGCCTGTTGCTGCTGGCGGCACTGGCGCTGCTGCTGGCCGAGCCGGTGCTGTACGGGCAGCCGGACAGGCGACCCTGGGTGGCGGTGGCGCCCGGCGTCGATGCCGCCGCGTTGCCGGTGGTCGCCGATACGCGACGGCATTGGCTCCTGCCGGGATTTCCGCGCATCGATCCGAAAGCGCCGAACGATCCGGGTGCTGCCGCGACGAAAGTCCCGGGTACCTCGCTGTCGAGCCTGCTGCGGCAACTGGACGCCGATCTTCCTGCGGGAACGCCTTTGAGCGTCGTCGTGCCGGAGACGCTGGACGGCGTCGATGCCGAGCGCCCACGGCTGAGCCGGCAGGTGGACTGGCAGGTGGTGCGGGCGACGCCGGCGACGATGCCGGTCAGGCCACCTGTGCCAGCGATGCAACTGATGGTGCGCCATGGCCCGGATGACACCGACGCGCTGCGCTACCTGCGTGCCGCGGGCAGTGCCTGGCAGGCCGCTGCAAGCCAGGCAGCTGCAAGCCAGGCCGCAGGCAGCACGCCGGCAGCGGTGGATCGCCCGGCGCCGGTCGAGATCGCGCCGGCCACGCAACCGATCGATGCGCGCCAGCGCAACCTCGTCTGGCTGGGCTCGGAACCGTTGCCGCAAGAGGTACACGACTGGATCGCGCGCGGCGGCACCGCGCTGCTCGGTGCGCAGGTCCCGCTGCCGGCGCTGGATGCCGCCGCGGTGCTGTGGCGCGACGGCGCCGGACCGCTGGTGCGCGGCACCCGCCTCGGGCAGGGCCGGGTCATGCGGCTGGAGCGCGCGTTGCTTCCCGCGCAGATGCCGGCCCTGCTGGAGCCGGATTTCCCCGCACGACTGCAGGCATTGTTCGCCGAACCCGCGACGCCACCGACGCGCGTCGCCGCGCAGGACCACCGGCCACGCACCGGCGTGGCGCCGTATCCGGAAGCGCCGCGTCCGCTCGCGCCGTGGCTGGCGCTGGTCGTCGCCGGGTTGTTCCTTGCCGAGCGCTGGGTAGCCAACGGACCACGTCGCAGGCAGGCCGCATGAGCGTGGAGTCGCTGCTGCGGGACCTGCGACATGCATCGCTGCGACGCGCGGTTGCGCGCGCGGCGCTGCAGGTGCTGCCGTGGCTGCTGGTTGCCGCGGCACTGGCGTGGCGGCTGCGGGAGACGCCGTGGTGGCCGGCGGTGCTGGTGTTGCCTGCGGCGATGGGCGCGTGGCACCTGTCGCGCGCCGCACGCGGCTTCGATACGCGATGGCTGGCGCAGGCGCTCGACGCCCGGCGTCCCGACATGGAGGACAGCGCGGCCCTGCTGTTCGCAAGCGAGCTCAACGAACTGCAGCTGCTGCAACGCGCGCGCCTGAAGCAGCGGCTCGTGAATGCTCCGATGCCGGACCTGCGCGCGCGCTGGAATGCCCGGGTCCTCGTCGGCAACGCGCTGCTCGCCGCGGCTTTCATGGTCGTGCTGCTCGCGTGGCCGGCAACGCAGCACACCGCGACCGCCAGCCGCGTGCCGGCGGTGCCCGCCACTGCGGCGCAACCGGCGCGACTGGTGGCGCAGGCGATCGATATCCGCGCACCCGCTTACACCGGTCTGCCAAAACGCAGTGTCGACACGTTGACGGCGAAGGTGCCCGAAGGCGCGACCCTGCATTGGCGCCTGCGTTTCGCACCCGAGCCGGCGTCGGTCGAACTGCGGTTCCATGACGGCAGCACGCTCGCGCTGAAGCGGGACGGTGATCAGTGGCAGGCAAGCATGCGGATCGACCGGCCGATGCTCTACCGCATCGTGCTGCAGCATCCGCTGCCCGCCGCACAGGCAGGTCCGCACCGGCTGGAGGTGGTGCGCGACCGGGCGCCGGAGCTGCGCGCATTGCGGCCGGCGCGCAGCCTCAGCCTGGTCACGCCCGGTCAGCGCTACTGGGACCTCGCGTTCGACGCCAGCGACGACTACGCGCTGGCATCGGCCGCGCAGCTGCGCATCACCCGCACCGAGGGCAGTGGCGAAAACATCACCGCCACGCAGCGGACGATCGCCCTGCGCGGGCGCGGCAGCGCGAAGCAGCGGCGCTACAGCCACCGCATCGACCTGGCGACCCTGGGCATGGTCGAGGGCGATGACGTGATCGTGCAGCTGACGGTCAGCGATCGCCGCACCCCGAAGGCGCAGGTCACCCGCGGTCCCAGCTTCATCCTGCGCTGGCCGCCGCCCAAGGCGATGGAGTCGACCGGCCTGGATGGGCTGGCGAAGAAGACCCTGCCCGCGTATTTCCGCAGCCAGCGCCAGATCATCATCGATGCCGAGGCGCTGCTGCAGGACAAGCGCAAGCTCGCGCCTGATACCTACCTGGAGCGCTCCGATGCGATCGGCGTCGACCAGCGCCTGCTGCGGCTGCGCTATGGCCAGTTCCTCGGCGAGGAGAGCGAGGGCGCACCGTTGCTGCCGACCAATGACGCGCAGGACGAGCAGGCGCATGCCGACGAGGACCTCGCCGCCGAGCCGGACGCCGCCGTGCCCAATGACGCAGCCGTCGCCGACGCGGGCCACGACCACGCGCCCGAGGTCCAACGCGAGGCGCGCTTCGGCGAGGAAGCCGCGGTGCTCGAGCAGTACGGCCACACCCATGACATCCCCGAGGCGGCCACGCTGCTGGATCCGGCCACGCGCAAGCTGCTGCGCGCCGCGCTCGACGAGATGTGGCAGTCCGAACTCCAGTTGCGCCAGGGCGAGCCGGGCCGGGCGCTGCCATACGCCAATCGCGCGCTGCGCCTGATCAAGCAGGTGCAGCAGGCCGAGCGCATCTATCTGCCGCGGCTGGGCATGCAACTGCCGCCGATCGACCTCGGCCGGCGACTGGGCGGCGACCGTGCCGGGTTGGCAGACCGCGCCGACCCGATCAGGCCGGCGACCGGCGCCGACCCCGTGCTCGCCGATGCCTGGCGGGCACTGGCGCCGCGGCCTGCGGGCTCCTCGCCCGACCTGGACGCGTTGTCGGCGTGGCTGGCCAGCAACGCGAAGCAGGTCACCGATCCGCTGGCACTGGCCGAGGCGATGGATGCCGTCCGGCGCGACGGGGATTGCGCCGACTGCCGGCGACGGCTGCGCGCCGCGTTGTGGCCGCTGCTGCAGCGGCCGCCAGCGGCCACGGGCGAGCGCATGGCGCCCGACCGCGCGGGCGAGGCCTATCTCGACGCGCTCGGCGGCGAGGGGGCGCGATGATCGCGGCGGACTTCAGCGCACACCTGCTGGTGGCCGGCGTACTGGTCGCGGCCGTGCTGCTGGGTGCGGCGCGGATGCTGTGGCAGGTGCGGCGACAGGATGCATCCGCACGGCCGCGCGGCTGGCGCACGGCCGCGTTGCTGCTGGCGCAGGCAGCGTCGGCGGCATTGCTGTATTTCGTGCTGTTTCCACCACTGGTGGCGCGCGAGGCGGGCCTGCTGGTGGTGCTCACGGCGCGCGCGGATACCGTGCCAGCCGCGGGGCTCGCCGGTGAGCATGTGATCGCGCTGCCGGAAGCCACGGCCGGCGCGAGCGTGGCGAATGCCGAGCGCGCACCGGACCTGGCCACCGCGTTGCGGCGCTATCCGGGCACGCAGCGGGTCCGCGTGCTCGGTGCCGGGCTGGTCGCCCGCGACCGCGATGCCGCACGGGGGCTCGCGCTGGAATTCCTGCCGGCGCCGCTGCCGCGCGGATTGATCGAACTGGCGGCACCCACGCACGTGCCCGCGAGCCGCGTGTTCGCCGTGGCCGGCCGCGCGCGCGACCTGGTCGATGGCAACGCCGAGCTGCTCGATCCGTCGGGCTCGCGGGTCGATCATCGGGCCATCGCCGACGACGGCGGTTTTGAGTTGCACGCCTCGACGCGCGGCAACGGGATCGCGACTTACCGCCTGCGGCTGCGCGCAGCGGATGGGCAGGTGGTGGACGATGTCGCGGTGCCGATCGTGGTGACGCCGGCGCGCGCGCTGCGGGTGCTGGTGCTGGCCGGTGCGCCGAACGCGGAACTGAAATACCTGCGGCGCTGGGCGCTGGATGCCGGCATGAAACTCGATGCGCGCATCGAGCTCGGCGCGGGAGTGCAGGTCGGCCGCGCGCCGGCCGGCCTCGGCCCGGATGCGCTGGATGCCCTCGACCTGCTGGTGGTCGATGAGCGCAGCTGGGCGGCCCTGGGCGCCGGGCAGCGCGCGGCAATCGGCAATGCGGTCGACCGTGGCCTCGGCTTGCTGCTGCGCATGACCGCGCCGCTGTCTGCGGGCGACCGCCAGCGCCTGCGCGCGCTCGGCTTCGACGCCAGCAGCGGCCGCGCGGGCGAGACCCGGCTGGGCGCAGGGTTCGTGCGCGCCGGTGACGCCGTCGATGCGCTGCCGGCGATCAGCCGCGGCGCCTGGAGCGTGACCGCTGCCGATGGCGTCGTGCTGCTCGCCGATGCGCGCTCGACGCCGCTGGTGGCGTGGCGCGCCCGCAGCCGCGGCCGCATCGGGGTGGCCACGCTCGGCGACAGTTACCGGCTCGTGCTCGGTGGCCGCGGCGATGCGCATGGCGAAGTCTGGGGCCGCAGTTTCGGCGCGGTCGCGCGTCCGCCCGCTACGCCGCGCCTGCCGACGCTGGCGCTGGCGCCGCCAGATCAGCGCAGCATCATCTGCGGACTCGGACGCGAGTCCGCCGTGGAGGACGGCCGCGGCGGCGTAGTGGCTTTGAGCGTCGACCCGATCAGCGGAAGTGAACGCTGCGCCGGCTTCTGGGCGCAGGCCGACGGCTGGCACGTGCTTCGCGACAGCGGACGCGAGCTGCCGTTCCACGTGCCCGCTCCCGATGCCGCACCCGCATTGCAGGCGCGGGCAATGGCCGAGGCGACGCAGGCGCTGGCCAGCGTGCCGGTGCGCAATCGGAGTGCATCACCGGTGCAGCAGGCGGGCCCGCGCTGGCCGTGGTTCCTCGGCTGGTTGCTGCTGGCCAGCCTCGGCTGGTGGTTCGAACGCTCGCGAATCGGGGTGGCACGCGCGATCGCGGTCCCGACAAGCTGATTCAGCGCGTCGCTTTCACCGCAGGCAGGCACGCAGCAGAGCGTTGCGGCAATTCACGCCGGCCGCTGCACCACTCGCTGTCCAGCTGCGACGACATCCCTGGCCAGCGAACCGCCCAACCAATAGCAAAGCTCGGACGGATGGTTGACCTGCCAGCGCACGAAATCGGCGCGCGCACCCAGCTGGAGCACGCCGCGATCATGCAGCCCCAGCGCGCGTGCGGCATGCACCGTGGCGCCGCGCAGGGCCTCTTCCGGGGTCAGGCGGAAGTGCGTGCAGGCCAGCTGCATCGCCTGGCGCAGCGACAGCAGTGGCGAGGTGCCGGGGTTGCAGTCGGTCGCGACCGCCATCGCCACGCCGTTCGCGCGGAAGGCGTCCAGCGGTGGCAATTTCGTCTCTCGCAGCACGTGGTATGCGCCCGGCAGCAGCACCGCGACCGCGCCGCTGGCGGCCATCGCGCACACGCCTTCGCTGCTGCTGTGTTCGACGTGGTCGGCCGACAGGCCGCGGAACTCGGCCACCAGCGCCGCGCCCCCGAGATCGCTGAGCTGGTCGGCATGCAGCTTGACCGGCAACCCGAGCCCGCGCGCGGCCTCGAACACGCGCCGGGTCTGCTGCGGCGAAAAACCGATGCCTTCGCAGAACGCATCGACCGCGTCGACCAGGCCTTCGGCATGCAGGCGCGGCAGCCATTCGACCACCGCATCGATGTAGGTATCGGGCCGGTCGGCGAACTCCGGCGGCAACGCGTGCGCGGCCAGGTACGTCGTGCGCACCTCGATGCCGAGCGTCCCGCCGATCCGGCGCGCGACGCGCAGCATCTTGCGTTCGTTGTCGTAGTCCAGGCCATAGCCGGACTTGATCTCCAGCGTGGTGGCACCGTCGGCGAGCAGCGCACGTGC
>DATHRJ010000094.1:0-6073 GCA_035465455.1 Lysobacter sp. | reverse complement strand
ATAGCGACCTACCTGCGCGCCGGATTCCACGACACCGGCGAACGCCTGCCGGGCGGGGCCGCGGGCCCACAACAGTTGATGCTGCGGCGCCTGCAACCGGCGCTGCCGCAACCTCCCACCGAACCCATCCATGAGCCCAACCCATGAGCACGCCATGACCGACCACCGCACCCGGTTCCTGCAACTGGCACTGCAAGCCGATGCGCTGCGCTTTGGCGAATTCACGCTCAAGTCGGGACGCTGCAGCCCGTATTTCTTCAACGCCGGGCGCTTCGATACCGGCGCCGCCCTGGTCGGACTGGCCGGGTGCTATGCCGATGCGATCGACGCCGCGCTAGAGGCAAACCAGCTGCAGCCGTTCGACCTGCTGTTCGGGCCGGCCTACAAGGGTATCCCGCTGGCGACCGCGCTGGCGTGCGAGTACGCGCGACGCGGACGCGACCTGCCGCTCGCGTTCAACCGCAAGGAAGCCAAGGCGCACGGCGAGGGCGGCAGCCTGATCGGCGCGCCGCTGCCCGGACGGCGCGTGTTGATCGTCGATGACGTGATCACCGCCGGCACCGCGATCCGCGAGGCGTTGGCGATCATCGAACGTGCCGGCGCGACCGCGGCTGGGATCGTGATCGCGCTGGATCGGCAGGAGGCGATCGACCCGGCCATTTCACGACGCTCGGCGGCACAAACTGTCGCGCACGAGCACGCCCTGCCGGTGGTCGCCGTGGCGTCGCTGCACGACCTGCTCGCGTTCGCGGGCGGCAGCGCCGAGTTGGCGCTGCAACAACCACGGCTGCTTGCGTACCGGGCGGCCTACGGCAGCGCCGACGCGTGAACCGTCGACAGGCAGACCACGTTGGCGCGGTTTTTGCGTCGGCTGTATCGAGGGGCCACCACGGCCCATGGCAATTGGAAAGGTGCGTAAAGCGATGATCACATCCCGTCTATGCCTCGCCACCGCGGTGCTGCTTGCACTGGCGGCGCCAGTGCTCGCGCAGAAGAAGCTGTATTGCTGGGACGAGGGCGGCCGCAAGATCTGCGGTGATGCGCTCCCGGCCAATGCCGTCGACAGCGCCCGCACCGAGATCAGTTCCAGGAGCGGCCAGGCCACCAGCCGGGTCGCGCGCGCGCTGAGCACCGAGGAACGCGCCGCCGCCGCGGCGCAAGCGTGGATCGATGAGCAGAACGCCGCCGCTGCCGCCGCCGGCGCGCGGCGCGACATGGCGATGGTCGAGTCCTATGCCGACGAGGCGGAACTGCGGCGCGCGTTCGAGCATCGGATCACGCTGCTCCGGGAGACGGTCAAGTCATCGCAGTTCGGTATCGTCGGCATGCGCCAGAGCCTGTTGACGCTGCTGCGGCGGGCCGGGGAGATCGAGCTGAGCGGCAAGCCGGTGGCCAAGCCCCTGGCCGACAGCATCCTGAGCCAGCATCAGGCGCTGCGCCGCCAGGAAGCGCTGTTGGGACAGCAGCAGATCGAACTCAGCAGTGTCGATGAGGAGCTTACCGGGGCCCTGGAGCGCTACCGCGCGCTGAAGCAGCCGGCGCCGGACCGCGGCTGAAACCGGCGCGAGTCACCGAAGGATCGTCGGCGACTGCGCTCGCCTGAAACGGAAAGTCGGCCGAGCGGCGCGCGAGGACGGGCGACGAGCCGCTCCCGCGCGCAGTGCTTCCCCAGCGCCTGAGCGCAAGCGCGATCGGCGCACCGCTTCGGCTCAACCGCTCAGAACGGCAGTTCGAGATCCGGCTTCACCGCGAGCAACTGCTCGCGGAAATCCGCCTGGATCCGCGTCATCGCCTGCTGGCTGTCGGCGTCGAAGCGCATCACCAGTACCGGCGTGGTGTTCGACGCGCGCACCAGGCCCCAGCCGTCGGGCCAGTCGACCCGCAGCCCGTCGATCGTCGACAGCCGCGCGCCCTCGAACTGCGCCGTGGCCACGAAGCGCCTGACGAACGCGTGCGGATCGCCGCCGGGCGCCTTGACCTTGATCTCGGGCGTGACGATGCCGTCGGGCAGCGAATTGAGGGTTTCGCTGGCGCTGTGCGGAGCGGCGGCGAGGATCTCCAGCAGGCGCGCCGCGGCGTAGATGCCGTCGTCGAACCCGTACCAGCGCTCCTTGAAGAAGAAATGGCCGCTCATCTCGCCGGCCAGTTCGGCGTCGGTTTCCCGCATCTTGGCCTTGATCAGCGAATGCCCGGTCTTCCACATCAGCGGGCTGCCGCCGTGGCGCAGGATGTGGCCCGGCAACCGGCCGGTGCACTTGACGTCGTAGATGATCATCGCGCCGGGGTTGCGTTCGAGCACATCGGCCGCGAACAGCATCAGCAGCCGGTCGGGGAAGATGTTCTTGCCGTCGCGGGTGACCACGCCGAGGCGGTCGCCATCGCCATCGAACGCGATGCCGATGTCCGCATCCAGCCGGGCAACCATCTTGATCAGGTCGGTGAGATTGTGCGGCTCGCTCGGGTCCGGATGGTGGTTGGGGAACGTGCCGTCGATCTCGCAATACAGCGGGATCACCTCGGCGCCGATCGCCGCCAGCACCCGGGGACCGAGTTCACCGGCCACGCCGTTGCCGGCATCGACCACCACCTTGAGCGGGCGGTCGATCTGCACGTCGCCGGCGACCCGCTGCAGGTAGTCGTCGTTGATGTCGCGCGACTGCAGCTCGCCCTCGGCCGGCGCGGTGTACAGGCGGTCCTCGGCGATGCGCGCGTACAGGTCGGTGATCGCCTTGCCGGACAGCGTCTCGCCGCCGACCACGATCTTGAAGCCGTTGTAGTCCGGCGGATTGTGGCTGCCGGTGACCGACACGCACGAGCCCGCACGCAGATGGTAGGCACCGAAATACACCAGCGGCGACGGTGCCAGGCCGATGTCGATCACGTTGCGGCCGGCCTTGCGCAGCCCGGTGATCAGGCCCTCGACCAGCACCGGCCCGGACAGGCGGCCGTCGCGGCCGACCACGATGTCGATGAGTTTCTGCTCGTGCATCAGCGATCCGATCGCATGCCCGATCAACTCGGCCACCCCGGCGTCCAGGGTCTGGTCGATCACCCCGCGGATGTCGTACGCGCGGAAGATGCCGCGGTCGATCGCCACCGCACCGGGGGCCGGCTCGGGCCGCGGCGCCGCGGTCGCCACTTCGGTCTCGCCGGCCGCGGCCCGGACAGTCTCGGCCAAGGTCGGCTCGGCCACGGCTTCGTCGCCGGCTGCGTACGCCGGCGCCCGGCGCGCGGCGCGCCAGCCCAGCAACGCCAGCACCGCCAGCAGCGCCAGACCGCCGGCCAGCAACATGCTGCCGCGGGCCGCCATCCCGAACGGCCCGACCGCGGCATCGGGCACCGCCGCGGCGACCCGCAGGTCGCTACCGGGCACCTTCACCGCGAGCACTTCGGCGCCGCTGGCCAGTTCCGGATCGCCGTGCTGGATCACGCTGTGGCCGCCCTGGCGCAGCGCGAGATAGGTGTCTTCGCCGATCGCAGCGTCCTGCATCGCCGCGTTGATGCTGTCGAGCGGCAGGCGCACCAGTGCCACCGCCGCGAGCCGGTCGGCCACGCGCACGGGGGCAGCCAGCGCGAGCTGGCTGGTGCCGTCATTGATGATCCAGGCCACGGACGTGTCCGCCGCCAGCGAGGCCTCCAACGTGGCCAGCGAGCCATAGCCGCCCTCGGGCAGCGCCGCATAGGCCGCGTCCAGGTCCGGCGTGAGCATCTGCCCGTTGGCGCCGGGCCAGCCATCGGTCAGCCGCGCGCTGGCCATTGCGAGGTCGCCAGCGGCGACCGCGGCCTGCAGCCCCGGGTCGGCCAGCTGGAACGCAAGCCGCCGGTGCTCCGCCCCGAGGGCTGCCTGCACCGCCTGCACCGCGCCGTCGCGGGCGTGCTGCAGTTCGGCCAGACGCGCCTCGTCGCGGTACTGCTGCCAGCCGCTCCACGCGAACCATGCCGCCAGCAGGACGGCGGCGGCGACGACGAGCGGCAGCACGCGCCGAGTTAGCTCCCGCGACAGCACGGGACGTGTTTTGAGGTCGCTCATTGCCTGGATCCCTTCGACCTTGCGGTCTTAACGCACACCGGTGTGGCCGAAACCGCCACTGCCGCGCGCACTTGTTTCGAATGCGTCGACCAGCTGCAGCGTCGCCCGTACGATCGGCAACACCACCAACTGGGCGATGCGATCCCCCGGCTGCATCGTAAAGGCCTCGCGCCCGCGGTTCCATACGCTGACCTGCAATGGACCCTGATAGTCGGCATCGATCAGCCCGGTACCGTTGCCGAGCACGATCCCGTGTTTGTGACCCAGTCCCGAGCGCGGCAGGATCACCGCGCACAGTCCGGGATCGCCCAGGTGGATCGCCAGCCCCGACGGCACCAGTGCGGTATCGCCCGGTTGCAGCGTGAGCGCCTGGTCGAGCGCGGCGCGCAGGTCGAGTCCGGCGCTGGCGGCGGTCGCGTACTCCGGCAGCGGCCACTGGCCGCCGATGCGCGGATCGAGCACCTTGATTTCGAGCGTGTGGTTCATGCGGGCAGGCGCTCCAGGATGAGGTCGAGCAGTGCTTCGGCCAAGTCGGTTTTCGGTGCCGGACCCAGCGCGCGTTCGCCGTCGGCCCAGTACACCACCAGTGCGTTGTGGTCGCTCTCGAAACCGCCGCCGGCGACCCCGACCCGGTTGGCGGCGATCAGGTCGATGCGCTTGCCGGCGAGTTTGGTCCGCGCGTTGGCGGCGACGTCCTCGGTCTCGGCGGCAAACCCGACCACCAGCGCCGGGCGCGGCGAATGCGCGGCGACGTCGGCGAGGATGTCGGCGGTGCGCACCAGTTCCAGGGTCAGGCGCGCGCCGTGCTTCTTGATCTTGCCGGCGGCGACCTGCCTGGGCGTGTAGTCGGCGACCGCGGCCGCCCCGATGTACACATCGGCCGGCAACGCCGCCAGCACCGCGGCGTGCATCTGCGCGGCCGAGCGCACGTCGATGCGGGTCACGCCCGGCGGCGTCGCCAGCGCGGCCGGGCCGGCGACCAGCACCACCGCGGCGCCGCGACGCGCGGCTGCGGCGGCGATGGCGAACCCCATCTTGCCGCTGCTGCGGTTGCCGAGGAACCGCACCGGATCGAGGTCTTCATAGGTCGGGCCGGCGCTGACCAGGAGCCGGCGGCCGTGCAGCGTCGCAGCGCTCATGCGCCGCTGGGTTCGCACAACGCGGCGACGATCGCATCGGGCTCCAGCAGCCGGCCCTCGCCGACTTCGCCGCAGGCCTGGTCGCCGGCGGCGGGGCCAAGCACGGTCGCGCCGCGCGCGAGCAGCGTGGCCAGGTTGGCCTGGGTCGCCGGATGCGCCCACATCTGCCGGTTCATCGCCGGCGCGATCACCAGCGGCGCGGCAGTGGCCAGGCACAGCGTGCTGACGAGGTCGTCGGCCATGCCGTGGGCGAGCTTGGCCAGGGTATTGGCGGTGATCGGCGCGACCAGCACCCGGTCCGCCCAGCGTGCCAGCTCGATGTGGCCCATCGCCGCCTCGGCGGCCTCGTCCCACAGCGAGGTGCGCACCGGTGCGCCCGAGAGTGCCTGGAACGTCGCCGCGCCGACGAAGCGCAAGGCGTTGCCGGTCATCGCCACGCGGACCTGCGCGCCGGCGTCGCGCAACCGGCGCACCAGCTCTGCCGCCTTGTACGCGGCGATGCCGCCGCAGACGCACAGCAGGATGTGCTGGCCGTGCAGTGGCGTTCGGCTGGTGACGGCAGACTCGGCCATGTGCGGAAAATCCCTACCGCGGAATCGGCGATCAGCTTACCCGATGCCCGCGCGATCACCGATGCCGGTGGCCGCGGCGGCGGCGCACGCTTTGGCCATGCACATTCGCGACTGGCCCGCATCCGAACGTCCCCGTGAAAAGCTGCTGGCCCGCGGCGCCGGCGCGCTGTCGGACGCCGAACTGCTGGCAATCTTCCTCGGATCCGGCCTGGCCGGACGCGATGCGGTGACCACCGCACGCGAGCTGCTGGCCGCGCACGGACCGCTGCGGGCGCTGCTCGAACTCGGCCCGTCGCAGCTGGCGCGCCTGCCCGGGTTGGGCCCGGCACGCG
>DATHRJ010000093.1:0-11060 GCA_035465455.1 Lysobacter sp. | reverse complement strand
TCGACCCGGGTCGAGGTGCTGTCGATCGGACCATGCTCGGCGCGTCGCGCCTGGCGCCGGGCGAGATACCACAGCACGCCGGCACCGGCCGCGGCGGCCACGGCCACCGCCGGGTTGCGGCGGATGACCGCGCTGGCCACGCGGGTGCCGGTCTTCAGTGCGCCGAGCGCGACACCGGTCTGGAGCATCTTGCTGGCGCCTTGCGGCACGGCCAGCATCGCCATCTCAAGCGCGCGTTCGGGAAGGGAGCTTAATCTGCTCATCGGGAATTCCTGCAATCGTTGATGTGCGCCAGTCTCGCGGTGCCGCCGTAGAAACCACGTGAGTGGTTGCCAAGGCGCGGATCCGGAATCCCCGATCGAGATCCGTCGCGTCACTTCATCCGTGTGGTGCAACCGGGGACGCTCATGCCTGCGCCCGCCCGGTCAGCGCCGCGGCTTGGCCCGGTGTGTCGCCGTTGCCGTCCACGGGTCCTCCGGCCAGGGATGCTTCGGATAGCGGCCTTTCATTTCCTTGCGGACCTCGGGATAGGTGCGCTCCCAGAAGCCGCGCAGGTCCTGGGTGACCTGCAGCGGCCGGCCCCCGGGCGACAGCAGGTGCAGGGTCAGCGGCACACGGTCGTCGGCGATGCGCGGGGTGTCGGCCAGGCCGAACAGTTCCTGCAGCTTGACCGCGAGCACCGGGTCCAGCGCAGCGCCGGTTGCGTCGCCGGCGTGGTCGTCAAACGCGTAGGCGATGCGCCGCTGCATTCCCGACGGCACTGCGATCGCGGTCGGAGCCAACGCATCGATGCGCTGCCGCAGCGGCCACTCGACCCGCGACTTCAGCGCATCGGCCAGTTCCGCCTCGCCGAGCGCGCCCAGCCGGGTCTTGCCGCGCAGCGCGGGCTTCAACCAGTCGTCCAGCGACTCCAGCAATGCCGCATCCGCCAGGTCCGGCAGCTGCGTGGCGAGCTCGGGCAGCCACGCGCGCAGGCAACGCACGCGCGCGCGCCACTGCCGCAGCGGCTCGCTCCACGGCAGCGCCGACAAGCCAAGCTGGCGCACCGCGTCGACCAGCGCATCGGCGTAGCGCGCGGGGTCGGGGCGCGCCAGCGGCCTGGCGTCGAGCACGATGCGGTCGAAGCGCTGCTCGCGCACCGCGGCGATGCCGCGCGTCGCCGCATCCCACAGCACCCGGTCCTCGGTCACGAAGCGCTGCGGCCATTCTCGCTGCAGGCGCGCCTCGTCCAGCGGCGCGGCGCGCAGCACGGTCGAATCGCTGCGGTCGCCCTGCGCGGCGCGCAGCTCGCTGATCACCAGCCAGCGCTCGCCGAACAGCGCGCTGTCGTCGAACAGGCGCGCGCTGCGACCGTTGGCGAGCAGGTAGCGGTACGGGTCGGCGGGATGCTGTCGCGCGATGCGGTCGGGAAACGCGTGCTTGAGCACGTCGCCAAGCGTGTGTGCCGGCACCTCAGCCGGTGGCCGCGCATCGAGTTGCAGGCGTCGTCGCCACTGCTTTGCGGCCTGGTCGATCGCCGCCAGTGCACCGCGCGAAGCATCGGCGGGGACGCGGCCGGCACGGAACGCGGCCAGCGCCTGCCAGCGTTCGGGCAAAGCATCGGATCTCGAGCGCAGCGGATCGCGGGACTCCACCAGCGCCGCCAGGTCGCAGGCGAGCGCACGCTCGGTGCGGTCGTCGGCCGCCAGCAGCATCGCCGCCAGCCGCGGGTGGGTGCCCAGGGTCAGCATGCGCCGGCCGAGCGCGGTGATCGCGCGGTCGTCGAGCGCACCGAGGCGCCGCAACAGGTCGCGCGCGGCCGCCAGCGCGCCCGGCGGCGGCGGGTCGACGAAGCGCAGGTCGGCGTCGCCCCACGCGGCCAGTTCCAGCGCCAGTCCCGCCAGTTCGACCTGGGCGATCTCCGGCCGCCGCTGCGGTTCCAGCCGCTGCGACTGCGGCCACAACCGGTAGGCCCAGCCGTCGGCGACGCGGCCTGCGCGGCCGGCGCGCTGGTCGGCCGAGGCCTGCGCGATCGTGACCACGTCCAGCCGCGAGAAGCCGCTGTTGGGGTCGTAGCGCGGTTCGCGCGCCAGGCCGCTGTCGATCACCACCCGCACGCCCGGCAGGGTGACGCTGGACTCGGCGACGTTGGTCGCCAGCACCACGCGGCGGCGGCGGTCGGGGGCGGGTTGCAGCACGCGCGATTGCTGCTCCACGGGGAGTTCGCCATGCAGCGCAAGCACCTCGATTTCCGGGGGTATTGCCTGCGCCAGCGCCTGCTGCACCCGCGTGATCTCGCGCTGCCCCGGCAGGAACACCAGCACATCGCCCGGATGCGCCGCCAGTGCGTGCTCGACCGCGCGTCGCGCCTGCTGTTCCAGCGATTCGTCGCGACGCGACGGGAAGTGCGCGATCGACACCGGATACGCGCGGCCGGCACTGCTGAGCCGCGGCGCGTCGAGGAATGCGGCCAGGCGCGCACCGTCGAGCGTGGCCGACATCACCAGGATCCGCAGGTCATCGCGCACCGAGGCCTGCACGTCGAGCGCGAGCGCCAGGCCGAGGTCGGCGGCGAGGTGGCGCTCGTGGAACTCGTCGAACACGATCGCGCCGACACCATCAAGCAGCGGGTCGTCCTGGATCATCCGGGTGAGGATGCCCTCGGTGACGACTTCGATCCGCGTCGCCGCGGATACCTGGTTGTCGAAGCGGATGCGGTAGCCGACGGTTTCGCCGACGCGCTCGCCGCGCTGGCCCGCCATGAACTGCGCCGCCGCGCGTGCCGCGACCCGACGCGGCTCCAGCATCAGGATCCGGCGGCCGGCCAGCCACGGCGCATCCAGCAGCGCCGGCGGCACCTGGGTGGTCTTGCCGGCGCCCGGCGGCGCCTCCAGCACCAGCCGCGGGTGCGCCTCCAGGCTGGCGAGGATCTGCGGAAGCAACTCCTGGATCGGGAAGTCGAGCATGGCGGCGCGGTCATTCACCCGCGAAGTCTAATCGGCGCGCTCGGCTAAACTGCGCCGATGCCTTCCATGCCCCCGCAACTGATCGACATCGGCGCCAACCTCACCCACGAATCGTTCGACGCCGATCGCGACGAGGTGCTGCAGCGCGCGCGCGACGCCGGCGTGGTGCAGATGGTGATCACCGGTGCCAGCCGCGAGCATTCGCCGCAGGCGCTGCAACTGGCCCGCGCGCATCCGGGCGAACTGTTCGCGACCGCCGGCGTGCACCCGCACCACGCCAGCGAATACACCGCCGAGTGCGACGCGCAGATGCGCGCCCTGCACGCGCACCCCGAGGTGGTTGCGGTCGGCGAGTGCGGGCTGGACTATTTCCGCGACTTCTCGCCGCGGCCGGCGCAGCGGCGCGCGTTCGAACTGCAATTGCAGATCGCGGCCGACACCGGCAAGCCGCTGTTCCTGCACCAGCGCGACGCGCACGAGGATTTCGTCGCGATGATGAAGAACTTCGACGGCAAGCTTGGCGCCGCGGTGGTGCACTGCTTCACCGGTACCCGCAAGGAACTGTTCGAGTGCCTCGACCACGACTGGCACATCGGCATCACCGGCTGGCTGTGCGACGAGCGCCGCGGGCTGCACCTGCGAGAACTGGTCCGGCACATCCCGGCCAACCGGCTGATGATCGAGACCGATTCGCCGTACCTGCTGCCGCGCACGGTCAAGCCGGCGCCCTCGCACCGGCGCAACGAGCCGATGTACCTGGCGCACATCGTCGAGGAGCTCGCCCGCGATCGCGGCGAGGAAGTCGCGGTGACCGCGGCCGGCACCACCGCCACCGCGCGCGCGTTCTTTCGCCTGCCCGCTAATTGACGCCGGCGTTCCTGCGCTCGATGGCATCGGGCGGAAGCATGCGCACGCGGGCGACGCCCGGTCGATGGCACGCGCGCTTGGCCGCCTCCATCAGGCGGGCACGGGCGCGGTACGCCTGGCCGAAATTGTCGATCTGCAGCAATGCCGCAACCGCGCGCTGGCTCGGCAGGCGGATCTGCTGGCAGTCGATCACCACGTCGGCCGGCACGGCCGCCGCGGGTGCGGCCAAGGCCATTGCAGGTGCGAGCCCAAGGTTGATCATCGCCACCATCGCGGTCCGGGAAGCAGCGCGGTTGCGGGCAGGGCCTGGCAGGAAACCCATGTCGTCCTCCACGGCCGGCGCCCGCGTTCTCGCGGCGGCCTCGCCGGCTGTCGCCAGCATCCGCGTCGCGAGGTTAGCTGTCTGTTTCGGTCCCGCCGGGACGCCTCGACAACGGCGTAAGCATTGCCGGCGTTACAGGGCGAGCTTCATGCCGTGGTGCGAGGCGACAAATCCCAGGCGCTCGTAGAAACGCCGCGCATCGACGCGCGACGCGTCGGTGGTGAGCTGCATCATCACGCAGCCGCGCTGACGGGCGCGCTCGATCGCCCACCGCATCATCGCGCCGCCGGTGCCACCGGCGCGGGCGGCAGACGCGACGCGCACGCCCTCGACCAGCGCGCGCCAGCCGCCGCGATGGGTCAGGTACGGGATGAAGGTGATCTGCAGCACGCCGATGACGGCGTGGTCCTTCACCGCGACGACCAGCTCGTTGTTGGGGTCACGGTCCAGCGCATCGAACGCGGCGTGGTAGCTCTGGGGTAGTGGGTCGGAGAACGATTCGCGCCGGGCGCCGAGCGGATCGTCAGCGAGCATCCGCACGATCGCCGGCAGGTCCTCGCGCCCCGCCGGGCGAAAGGTGAGCTCATTCATGCTCGAAGATGGCTGCGACAATGGCGGCTCCCCAAAAGCTTCAGTTGCCACCGACCCGGAGCGGGGTCTGCCTCGCGCTCAACTGCGCAGGCCCACGCCGCGCTTGAGCAGCCACAATGCCAGCGCCGCCAGCGCGACCACGAAGCCGAGCATCAGCGCATACGCCACCACGATCGGCACGTCGCTGGTGCCCAGCAGGCCGTAGCGGAACGCGTTGACCATGTAGAACACCGGGTTGGCGTGGGTCGCGGTCTCGGCCCAGTCCGGCAGCAGCTTGACCGAATAGAACACGCCGCCCAGGTAGGTCAGCGGGGTCAGGATGAAGGTCGGCACGATCGCGATGTCGTCGAACTTCTTGGCGTACACCGCGTTGACGAAGCCGGCCAGCGCGAAGATCGTCGCGCCCAGGAACACCGTGCTCAGCGTGACCCACGGGTGCGGCATGCGCACGGTGGTGAACAGCGAGGCGATCAGCAGCACGATCGCGCCGACCGCGACCCCGCGCAGCACCGCGCCGGTGACGTAGCCGGCGAGGATCACCCAGTTCGGCATCGGGCTGACCAGCAGTTCCTCCACGTGGCGGCCGAACTTGGCGCCGAAGAACGAGGACGAGATGTTGCCGTAGCTGTTCTGGATCACGCTCATCATCACCAGCCCGGGGACGATGAACTCCATGTAGCTGAAGCCCTCCATCTTGCCGATGCGCGAGCCGATCAGGCCGCCGAAGATCAGGAAGTACAGCGTCATCGTGATCGCCGGCGGCACCAGGGTCTGGCCCCAGATGCGCAGGATGCGCATGAGCTCGCGGCGAACGATCGTGCCCAGCGCGACCAGGTTGCGCTGCGCCGGGCTGCGCGTGTGCTGGGTGTCCACTGGCGACGCGCTCATGCCGCCTGCTCCCGGCGCGCGGCGGCATCGTCGCCGGTCAGGCGCACGAACAGCTCCTCCAGCCGGTTGGACTTGGTGCGCATCGAACGCACCCGGATGCCGGCATCGCCAAGGGCTGCGAACACGCGGTTGAGGTCCATCGCGCGCGGCATCTCGATGTCGAGGGTGTGGTCGTCGGTGGCGACCAGGATCGTGCCCTCGATCGACGGCAGCGCCGGCGGCAGGCGGCCCTCGATGTCGAACACGAAGCCTTCCACGTCCAGCCGCGCCAGCAGGGTCTTCATCGGGCCCTGGGCGACGATGGTGCCGCGGTCGATGATCGCCAGGTTGCGGCACAGGTACTCGGCTTCCTCCAGGTAGTGCGTGGTCAGGATGATGGTGGTGCCGGCGGCGTTGATCTCGCGCAGGGTCTGCCACATGCCGCGGCGGATCTCGATGTCGACGCCGGCGGTGGGCTCATCGAGGATCAGCAACTGCGGCCGGGTCATCATTGCCCGCGCGATCATCAGCCGCCGCTTCATGCCGCCCGACAGCGTGCGGCTCATCATGTGGGCCTTGTCCCACAGCTGCGCGCGCTTGAGCTCCTCCTCGGCCCGCTGCAGGGCCTCGGCGCGGGGCATGCCGTAGAAGCCGGCGTAGTTGACCAGAATGTCGATCGGCTTCTCGAACATGTTGAAGTTCAGTTCCTGCGGCACCAGCCCGATCAGCCGCATCGCCGCGCTGCGATCGCGCACCAGGTCGGTGCCGAAGATCCGGACCTCGCCCGCGCTGAGGTTGACCAGCGAGCTGACGATGCCGATCAGGGTCGACTTGCCCGCGCCGTTGGGGCCGAGCAGGGCGAAGAAGTCGCCCGGCATCACGTCCAGCGACACGCCCTTGAGTGCCTCGACGCGGTTGTCATAGGTCTTGCGCAGGTCGCGCACCGACAGGGCGGGAACGATGGCCGACGGTGCGGCGGCGGGGCTGGAAACCGCGGCGGGCGCGGAGATCTGGGTCATGGACAGGCCTGTGCCGCGGTCCGCGCGGCGCTTGCCGCTATTATAGGCGGCCGATTCGTCGTTCCCCGGCCACGCAGCGTTGCACGCGCGTGACGCGGCATCGCCACGACGTCGCCCACGTTCATCGACCCGAGCAGACCGAACCCTTGGCCATCCAGCATTTCCCGCTCAAGCTCGTCTCGCGCCGCATGCTGGCCCCCGCGGTCGGGCATTACGTGTTCGTGCGCGACGACGGCGAGCCGCTGGACTTCATCCCCGGACAGTTCATCCAGGTCCATTTCCACTACGCCGACGGCACCGCGACCAAGCGCAGCTATTCGCTGGCGACGATCCACGACCACGCGCTCGCCGCGGGCGAGTCGGTCGAGATCGCGGTCAGCTACGTGCCCGGCGGTGCCGCCACGGCGCTGTTCGAAGGCCTCGACGTGGGCGGCCGGATCGACGCGAGCGGCCCGTTCGGGCGTTTCTGCCTGATGCCGGCCGACAGCAACGCGCGCTACCTGCTGGTCGGCACCGGCACCGGAGTGACCCCGTACCGCGCGATGCTGCCCCTGCTGGAGTCGGCGATCCTCGAACGCGGCGTGCAGGTGGTGCTGCTGTTCGGCGCGCGCACGCCGGAGGAACTGCTGTACGGCGACGAGTTCCGCGCGTTCGCCAGCAGGCATCCCGGGAATTTCCGCTTCGTGCCTTGCTTCTCGCGCGAGCTGCCCGAGCCGGGTTCGGCGCACGCGCACCCGGACGTGCGCCACGGCTACGTGCAGCAGTTCCTGGCCGAATTCGCGCCGCAGGCCGCCACCGACGTCGCCTACCTGTGCGGCAATCCGAACATGGTCGATGCCTGCTTCGAGGCGCTCAAGGCCGACGGCCTGCCGATCCCGCAGATCCGCCGCGAGAAGTACGTCAGCAGCAAGTAGTCCGCGCGCCGGATATCCGGTGCCGGCAGGCGGCGACCCCGCGCCAGCGACCGGCGAAGCCGGAAGCAGACGGCCGGATCTGCGTCACGCGCGCGCGATCGCCGGCGCGGTCCCCGGGACCAGGGCATCGACCGCATCGCATGACCTTGGTCACGTTTTCCTCCTGGGCGTCGTCTGTCATCCTGACGAAGCAAGTCGCCATCAAGCAAAGGGGTTCCATGCGCACCATTCCGACACTGCGCGCCGCATCCGTGCTGGCGGCATCGCTCTGGCTCAGCGGCTGTTCGCCGCCGGCCGATCCCGCGGCCGCGACACCCGATCCCGGGGGGCGCCGGCTGGGCAGCATCGCCTTCGAGCCGTGCTCGCTGGCAAGCCCACTGACGGGCAACGCGATAGAGGCGCAATGCACCACCTTCGAGGTGGCCGAGAACCCTGCCGCGCCCGAGGGCCGCAGGATCGCGCTCAACATCGCCTGGCTGCCGAATACCGGCAACAGCGCGGCGATGCCCGATCCGGTGTTTCTGCTGGCCGGTGGCCCGGGCCAGGCGGCGACCGAACATGCCGGTTTCGTGTCGCTGGCGCTCGCCGACGTGCGCAAGCAGCGCGACGTGATCCTCATCGACCAGCGTGGTACCGGCAAGTCGCATCCGCTTGCGTGCATGGACGATGCCGACAAGGCGCAGGCGCTGCCCCACGACGCCGATGCACGCACGCTGGCCGACTTCGCTGGCAAGTGCGCTGCCGCGCTGGACGCCGACCCGCGCTTCTACACCACCAGCGAGGCGGTCGGCGATCTGGAAACGGTGCGGACCGCGATGGGCGCGGAGAAGATCAACCTCGTTGGCGTCTCCTATGGCACCCGCGTCGCGCAGCAGTACGCGGCGCGGCACCCGCAGCACACGCGCTCACTGGTGCTGGATGGGGTGGCACCCAACGACCTGGTGGTTGGCGCCGAGTTCGCGCGCACGTTCGAGCGCTCGCTCGCGCTGCAGGTAGCGCAGTGCCAGAAGCTGCCAAGCTGCAAGGCCAGGTTCCCCAGCGACCTGCGCACCCAGTTGCGCACGCTCAAGACGCGATTGGCGGCGGCGCCAGTAGAAGTGGATTACCGCGATCCGGCCACCGGCGAATTCAAGCGCGACACGCTGACCGCCGACACCGTGCTCGGCATCAGCCGCATGTTCTCCTACATGCCGCAGATGGCGGCGCTGCTGCCGGTGGTCATGGACGAGGCCGATGCCGGCCGCTATGGGCCGTTGATGGCGCTCGCGCAGATGATGAGCGGCAGTGTCGCCGGCCAGATGACCCAGGGCATGCAGTGGTCGGTGATCTGCGCCGAGGACGCCCCGCGTTATCGCGCCGATCCTGCGGATGAGGCGACCGTGCTGGGCGGTGACATGGCCGAGTTGTTCTATGCGGCCTGCAAGGGCTGGCCAGCCGGTGTCGCATCCGAGGCGTTCACCGCGCCGCTGCGCTCGGACGTGCCCGCGCTGCTGCTGTCGGGTGAAATCGATCCGGTGACGCCGCCCGAGTACGGCGAGCGGGTGCTCGCGGGGCTGCCCAACGGCCGGCACATCGTGCTCAGCGGCCAGGCGCACAACGTCATCGGCACCGGCTGCATGCCGAAACTGGTCGGGCAGTTCATCGAGACCATCGACCCGGTAGCGCTCGATCTCGAATGCACCAGGACGATCGGCTACGTGCCGCCGTTCACCTCTTTAAATGGATGGGAGCCGTGATGGCGACATACGCCCCACTTGCTGGCGCAGTTGCGCCGGCACCGTCCATTCCCCATTGCCGCGCCTGGAGCCACCGATGATCCGCGCACATGACCTGCACAAGGCTTTCAAGACCAAGACCGGCGTGGTCAAGGCGGTCGACGGGGTCGATTTCGAGGCCGCCGATGGCCAGATCACCGGCCTGCTCGGGCCCAATGGCGCCGGCAAGACCACCACACTGCGCATGCTCTACACCCTGATGCAGCCCGACGCGGGACAGGTGCTGGTCGACGGCATCGACGCGGCGCGCGACCCGGCAGCGGTGCGCCGCGCGCTGGGCGTGCTGCCCGACGCGCGCGGCGTGTACAAGCGCCTGACCGCGCGAGAGAACATCGCCTACTTCGGCGAGCTTCACGGGATGTCCAGGGCGGTCATCGCCGAGCGCACCCGGACGCTGTCGGACGCGCTGGACATGGACGGCATCCTCGACCGCCAGACCGAAGGCTTCTCGCAGGGCCAGCGCACCAAGACCGCGATCGCGCGCGCGCTGGTGCACGACCCGCGCAACGTGATCCTCGACGAGCCGACCAACGGCCTGGATGTCATGACCACGCGCGCAATGCGCGGCTTCCTGCACCAGCTGCGCGACGAGGGCCGCTGCGTGATCTTTTCCAGCCACATCATGCAGGAGGTGGCCGCGCTGTGTGATCGCATCGTCATCATCGCCAAGGGCCAGGTCGTCGCCGCCGGCAACGCCGACGAACTTCGCGCGCGATTCGGCGAAAGCAACCTGGAAGACGCCTTCGTCAAGGCGATCGGCTCCGAAGAAGGACTGCACGCATGAAGCCCAACCTGTCGAACGTCATCGCCACGCTGTGGGCGGTGATGCGCAAGGAACTGCGCGACATCTCCCGCGACCGGCGCACGCTGGCGCTGGTGCTGCTGATGGGGCCGATGCTGTACCCGGCGCTGATGCTTGGCATGGGCGCATTGATGGAAAGCCGCACCCGCACCCAGCTGGACAAGGTGCTCGAAGTGCCGGTGGTCGGGGCGCAGAATGCGCCGAACCTGGTGGCGTTCCTGGCCACCCGCGGCATCCAGGCGATCGCCTCGCCCGGGGACCTGGACGCGGCGATCGCGCGCCAGGACATCGACGTCGCGCTGGAAGTCGATGCCGACTTCGGCGAGGACTGGCAGGCCGGCCGCCCCGCAGCGGTGCAGGTAGTGCACGACAGCACCCGGCGCAACGCGGAGATCCCGGTCGCCCGGGTCAAGTCGGCGCTAGGCGGCTACCGCGACCAGGTCGGCATGCTGCGGCTGATGGCGCGGGGGATCGACCCGGCGGTAATCAATGCGCTCAGCATCGGCACGCGCGACCTCGCGACCGAAGACGCCAAGCGCGGCATGCTGCTGTCGGTCATCCTGCCGTACCTGCTGATCCTGACCTCGTTCATCGGCGGCGCATATCTGATCCTCGATGCCACCGCCGGCGAACGCGAGCGCCAGTCGCTGGAGCCGTTGCTGGCGACGCCGGCGACGCGCGGGGCGATCGTCAGCGGCAAGATCGCCGCGGCATGTGCGCTGGGGCTGCTGTCGCTGCTGCTGACCCTGCTGGCGTTCAAGGCCAGCGCGCAACTGGCGCCGGGGCTCGGGCGCATGCTCGATGTCAGCTTCCTGGCGATGGGCAAGATGCTGCTGATCCTGGTGCCGATGTTGTTCATCGGCACCGCGCTGCTGACCTACCTGGCGGCGTCGGCCAAAAGCATGAAGGAGGCGCAGAGCCACATGACCTGGCTGATGCTGCTGCCGATGGTGCCGAC
>DATHRJ010000092.1:0-8464 GCA_035465455.1 Lysobacter sp. | reverse complement strand
CCACGACCCGAACAACTCGCTGGTGACCGGATACAGCGCCTATGCGCTCGCGGCGCTGGGTGAAGGCGAGCGCGCCAAGGCGCGCATGACGCGTGCGCTGCTGATCGACCCCGGCAACTTCAACATGCGCTACAACTTCGGGTGCGCGCTGTGCGTCTTCCTCAAGGACAAGGACGCCGCGCTGGACATGCTGGGCCCGGTGTTCGACACGATCACCGATACCTTCCTGCCTTACGCCAAGGCCGATCCGGACATCGATATCCTGCGCAGCGAACAGCGTTACCAGACCATGCTTTCGGCGGCTGAGGCGCGGCTTGCCACAGAGGCACAGGCAGAAGCTTCCTGATTCCATCGTCTCCGGGGCCTGACGGACACGGCTGATGCCGCCTTCGATTCCGCCCTGCCACCGACCTGCGTCAGCCGGGGAGTTGTCCTACGGCGCCAGCGCCGAATCCACGATGCGCTGCGCCTCGGCCAGGATCGACTGCAGATGCGCCTGGTCCCTGAAACTCTCGGCGTAGATCTTGTAGATGTCCTCGGTGCCCGACGGCCGCGCGGCGAACCAGCCATTGGCGGTGGTCACCTTGATGCCGCCGATTGCGGCACCGTTGCCCGGGGCGCGATCAAGCACCGCTTCGATCGTTTCGCCGGCGAGTTCAGTGCTTTGAACCTGTTGTGGCGAGAGCTTCGACAGCCGTGCCTTCTGCTCGGCGGTGGCCCGGGCGTCGATGCGGTCGGCGACCGGCTCACCCAGCTCGCGCGTGAGATCGCGGTACAGCTCGCCCGGGTCGCGGCCGCTGCGCGCGGTGATCTCCGCCGACAGCAGCGAGGGCACGATGCCGTCCTTGTCGGTGGTCCACGCCGTGCCATCGCGGCGCAGGAAGCTGGCGCCTGCGCTTTCCTCGCCGCCGAAGCCCAGCGAGCCATCGAACAGGCCATCGACGAACCATTTGAAGCCAACCGGTACCTCGTGCAGCCGGCGCCCGAGCCGCCGCGCAATCCGGTCGATCAATGCGGTGCTGACGAGGGTCTTGCCCACGGCGGCCTGCGGACTCCATTGCGGACGGTGCCGGAACAGGTAGTCGATCAGCACCGACAGGTAATGGTTTGGCGGCATCAGCCCGCTGCTGCGCGCGACCACGCCGTGGCGGTCGTGGTCGGTGTCGCAGGCGAACGCCACGTCGAAGCGCTCGCGCAGGCCGATCAGCCGCTGCATCGCATGCGGCGACGAGGGATCCATGCGGATTTTCCCGTCCCAGTCCAGGGTCATGAAGCCAAACGCGGGGTCGACCTGCTCACTGATCACGGTCAGGTCGATGTTGTAACGCTGCGCAATCCGGGCCCAGTACTCCACGCCCGCGCCTCCGAGCGGGTCCACGCCCATGCGTACGCCGGCGCTGCGGATCGCATCGAAATCGACCATGGCGTCGAGGTCGCCGACGTAGGCGGCGAGGTAGTCGTGCTCGTGCGTGGTCGCCGCCTGTCGCGCCTGCGCGAACGGCATGCGCCGAACCTGGCCCAGTCCTTCGGCGAGCAACGCATTGGCGCGTTGCTGGATCCAGCCGGTGACGTCGGTATCGGCCGGGCCGCCGTTGGGCGGGTTGTACTTGAAGCCCCCGCTGTCTGGCGGATTGTGCGACGGGGTGATCACGATCCCATCGGCCAATCCGGTGCTGCGCCCGCGGTTGTAAGCGAGGATTGCGTGCGAGACCGCAGGGGTCGGGGTGAACCCGCCATCGGCGGCGATCATCGTGTCAACGCCGTTGCCGGCCAGCACTTCCAGCGCATTCTCGTACGCCGGCTGCGACAGCGCGTGGGTGTCGATACCCAGGTACAGCGGACCATCGATCCCGCGAGACCTGCGGTATTCGCAGATCGCCTGGCTGATCGCGAGCACGTGCCATTGGTTGAAGCTGTGCTGCAGCGAGCTGCCGCGATGTCCGGACGTGCCGAACGACACCCGCTGCGCCGGTAGCGCCGGGTCGGGCCTCAGGTCGGCGTAGGCCGCCAGCAGCGCCGGTACGTCGATCAGTACCGACTTCGGTGCCGGCTTTCCTGCGAGCGCATGGATGGCGCCACTCACGCGCAGGCATCCGTGCCGGGCTTTCGCAACTTGCGATAGCGACGGATCAGCGCATTCGTGGAGCTGTCATGGTCGAGCGTTGGCTCTTCGTCGCTGGCGATTTCCGCCGCGGTGCAGGTCGCCAGCGCCTTGCCCAGTTCGACCCCCCACTGGTCGAAGGAATCGATGTCCCAGATCACGCCCTGCACGAACACGCTGTGTTCGTACAGCGCGACCAGCGCGCCCAGCGCGTGCGGGTCCAGTCGTTCGGCCAGGATCGTATTGCTCGGCCGGTTGCCCTCGAACGTCCGGTGCGGCACCTGCGCCGCCGGCGTGCCGCGTGCCCTGACCTCGGCACCGGTACGGCCGAACGCCAGCGCCTCGCCCTGCGCGAGCAGGTTCGCGATCAGCAGGTCGTGCTGGTCGGCGCCGCCGGGCGCGGGCAGGGGATCGAGCGCCTGGCAGAAGCCGATGAAGTCGCAGGCGACCAGCGGCGTTCCCTGGTGGATCAGCTGATGGAACGAGTGCTGGCCGTTGGTTCCAGGCTCGCCCCAGACCACCGGACAGGTCGGATAGTCCACGGGCACGCCGTCGCGGGTGACGTGCTTGCCGTTGCTCTCCATCGCCAGTTGCTGCAGGTAGGCCGGAAAGCGGATGAGATGCTGCGCGTACGGCAGCACCGCCAGCGACGTGGCGCCGATGAAGTTGGTGTTCCATACCGAAAGCAGGCCCATCAGCACCGGCAGGTTGCGCTCCAGCGGGGTCTTGCGGAAGTGCTCGTCCATCGCATGGAACCCGGCGAGCATCGCGCGGAAATGGTCGGCGCCGACGGCAAGCATGGTCGACAGCCCCACCGCCGAGGCCAGCGAATAGCGGCCGCCGACCCAGTCCCAGAAACCGAACATGTTGGCCGGGTCGATACCGAATTGCGCCACGCCTTCGGCATTGGTCGAGACCGCAACGAAGTGCCGCGCCACCGCGGCCTCGTCACCCAGCCCCTGCAGGCACCAGCGCCGGGCCGCGTGCGCATTGGCCAGCGTCTCCTGGGTGGTGAAGGTTTTCGAGCAGACGATGAACAGCGTTTCGGCGGGGTCGAGATCGCGCGTGGCCTGGGTGAGTTCGGCGGGGTCGACGTTGGACACGAAGCGGAACCTCATTCCGCGCTGGCTGTAGTGACGCAGCGCCGCATGGGCCATCACCGGTCCCAGGTCGGAGCCCCCGATGCCGATGTTGACCACGTTGCGCACGCGCCGGCCGGTGTGCCCGGTCCAGTCGCCGCTGCGCACGCGCTCGGTGAAGGCTGCCATGCGATCGAGTACCGCGTGCACGGGTGGCACGACGTCATGGCCGTCGAGAAAGATCCGTGCCTGGCGGGGCGCGCGCAGCGCCACGTGCAGTACCGCCCGGTCTTCGGTGTTGTTGATCTTCTCGCCCGAGAACATCGCCGCGATCCGCGCACTCAGGCCGCAGGCGCGCGCCAGTTCAAGCAGCAGGCGCAGCGTCTCGTCGCTGACGCGCTGCTTGGAATAATCCAGGTACAGGCCCGCGGCTTCGGCGTTGAGCCGATCGCCGCGGGCGGGGTCGGCCGCGAACAGTTCGCGCAGGTGGCGTAGCCGGTGATGGGTCGCGTGGTGTTGCAACGCTTGCCATTGCGGCAGTTGGGTCAGGGCGAAGGAGTCGGGTGCGGACTCGTGTCCGCGGGCGGTTTCATCCATGACGGTGCTGGGTGCTCGTGGAGGTTTTCAACGTGGAGCTTGCCAGCCTCGAGCTCTTGTCGCCAATCCGCTCCAGCAACTGGCGCCAGGATCTGGCGAAGGAGCGCGTGCCTTCCTGCTGCAGTCGCGCGGCGAGTCCATCGATGTCCAAGCCGGCGGCGGCGAAGCGGGTCAGCGTCGCCTCGGCATCGCCGCCGTCGATCGGCATCGCAGCGCGTAAGGTTCCGTGCTCGGCAAACGCCTCCAGGGTTTTTTCCGGCATCGTGTTGATCGTGTCGGGTGCGGCCAATGCCTCGACGTACAGGGTTGGCGAGGCATCCGGGTCCTTTGTGCCGGTACTGGCCCACAGCAGCCGCTGCGGCCGGGCGCCGGCATCGGCCAGCTCGCGCCATTCGCGTGACGCCAGCAGTTCTCTGTAGGCGCGGTAGGTCCGTCCGCAGATGGCGATGCCGAGCTGGTTGTGCAGCTCGACCGGCACCTGCTCGTTTGCCGCCACGTCCCAGCGGCTGACGAACAGCGAGGCCACCGAACCCACGCGCGGGTCGCGGTTCGCCTCGATCCGCCGCTTCACGCCACGCATGTAGGCCTTCGCCGCGGCGAGGTAATGCTCGCGCGAGAACAGCAGGGTCACATTGATCGGCACGCCGTCGAAGATCGACTGCTCGATCGCGGGAATGCCTTGTGCGGTCCCGGGGATCTTCACCATCAGGTTGTCGCGCCCGGCCTTTCGATGCACCTGCTGCGCGGCGGCAATGCTGGCTTCGGTGTCCGATGCCAGCAGTGGCGACAGCTCCATCGACACCCAGCCATCATGGCGATCGCTGGCATCGAAGACCGGGCGGAACAGGTCGGCGGCGCGACGCAAGTCCTGCAGCGCCAGTTCGATGAAAACCGCCTCGCCGGAATTCCCGGACTGCGCAAGCTCGGCGATGGCGGCGTCGTAAGCATCGCCATCGGCGATCGCCTTGTCGAAGATGGTGGGATTGGAGGTGAGGCCGGTGATCGCGTACTGCTCGATGTAGCGACCAAGCGTGCCGTCGTCGAGCCATTGACGTTTGATGTTGTCCAGCCACAGGCTCTGGCCCAGTTCGTGCAGTTGGCGGGTAGGGTTCATGGCGGTTTCCGGTAGCCGTGGGAAGTCAGTGCGGAAGGTTCAACAGGGCGGGGATTGCTCGGGCCGGGGGTCGTGCCAGGCAGCCGCGCCGGTCAGGATCGCCGCGGCCGCGGAAGGGCCCCAGCTGCCCGGCTCGTACTCGTGCACCGGGGTGGCGTGATCGAGGGCGGGCTCGACCACCTGCCAGGCCGCCTCGACGCTGTCGTCGCGCGTGAACAAGCCAGGGTCCCCGTTCAGCGCATCCCGCAGCAGGCGCTCGTATTCCAGCATCGGGCTGGAGGGCTCGTGGCGTGCGACCAGTTCCACCCGCTCGCCCCGCATCTCCTCGCCGTGCTGCTTGACCCGCGCGCCTATCGCGATCACCACCTCGGGGCCGAGGCGAAACCGGAAGTAATCCGATTCCGCAGGGCTGAACCGGTCGAACACCGCCAGCGCCGGACACTTCAGATCGACCAGGACCTCGGTCGCGGTGGCTGCCAGGCGCTTGCCGGTGCGGATGTGGAAGGGCACGCCGGCCCAGCGCCAGGTGTCGATGTGCAGGCACAGCGCAACGAAGGTTTCCACGTCCGAGTCCGGTGCGACGCCGGGCTCGTCGCGATATCCGCGGAATTGGCCACGGACCACGTCGTCAGGGTCCAGCGGCCGCATCGCACGGAACACCCGCAGTTTCTCCGCGCGCACCGCATCGGGATGGCGTCCGGCGGGCGCGTCCATTGCCAGCAGCGCGGTTACCTGCAACAGGTGGTTCTGGACCACGTCGCGAAGCGCACCGACCTCATCGTAGAAGCTGCCGCGGCCTTCGACGCCGCTTTCCTCGGCCATCGTGATCTGCACGCGTTCGACGTAATGATGGTTCCAGACCGGGTCGAGGAACGTGTTGGCGAAGCGGAAATACTGCAGGTTCTGGACCGCCTCCTTTCCGAGGTAATGGTCGATGCGGAATATCGCCGGCTCGGCGAACACCTCGTGCACGGCTCGATTCAACTCCCGTGACGAAGCCAGATCGCGCCCGAACGGCTTTTCGACAACGATGCGCGCGCCGTCGGCGCACCCGGCGTTCGCCAGACCCTGGACGACGGTTGCGAACATGCTGGGCGGGACAGCCAGGTAGTGCAGGGGACGCGCGGCATCGCCAAGGGCGTGCTTCAGCCGCTGGTAGGTGCCCGGATCGTTGTAGTCGCCGCCGACGTAGCGTAATTGTGCCGAAAGCCGGGCAAACGCTCCTTGATCCATTTCCCCGCTGTCCTGCAGGCTTTCGCGCGCACGTTCGCGCAGCTGCTCGAGCGACCAGCCCTCGCGGGCCATGCCGATCACCGGCAAGTCGAGATCGCCCGAACGCGCCAACGCGTGCAGCGCCGGAAAGATCTTCCGGTACGCCAGGTCCCCGGTCGCGCCGAAGAACACGAACGCATCGGAACGGTTGGCGGTCATCGTCGCGCGGAGCCCGGCTCTTGGAGTCGGCGCCAGCTTGGGTGAAGTCGGGTTAACGCTGCGCATCGACAGTCGTCAATTGCGGCTCTGCATCGCGGCCCTGCTCGGGTGGCCGTGACCTGCCATCGCAACGTACGCTCTGCCGATCCGCAGCTGCGCCTGTGGATGACGTGGATTCTGCAACTGCCTAGCTCTGGCCTTGAGCGTAGGCAGCCAGCGCTTCGGCCATTTCCACGGCCTCATCGACTTCCAGCACGAATATCTCGGCGCTGCTCGCCTTGCCGGAAATGCGTCCGTTCCCGGCTTCATTCGCGCGCGCATCGATGGTGATGCCGATCCATGCAAGCTCACCGAGCACGCGTGCGCGGATCGGCGCGGCGTGCGCGCCGATGCCGCCGGAGAACGCGAGCAGATCGACCCCGCCGATGCAGGCCGCCATGGCGGCGATGCCCTGCGCGATCGCGCTGACATACAGGTCGACCGCACGACGTGCGCCTTCGGAGGGCGAGGCAAGCAGGGCACGCATGTCGCCGGATTCATCGGAAACGCCGCGCAGGCCACTTTCCCGCCACAGCAGTTCATCGAGGCGTTCGGGTGACATGCCGACCGTGCGCTGCAGGTGCAGCAGCACGCCGGGGTCGAGCGACCCGCAGCGTGTCGCCATCGGGATGCCGCCCAGCGGCGTCATGCCCATCGTGGTGTTGACGCTGCGACCATCGCGCACCGCGCACAGGCTGCTGCCGCCACCCAGGTGAGCCAGCACGATCCGCGCGTTCGACAGCTTCGGTGCGATGCCGGCGATCTGGCGCACCGCCGACTGGAACGCCAGCCCGTGGAATCCATACCGTTTGATGCCGCGAGCATGCAGTGGATACGGCAACGGCAGCAGGCGATGTTGTTGCGGCATGGTCCGGTGCCAGGAGGTATCGAAGACGCCCAGCTGCACAGCCTGCGGCCAGCGTTCGATTGCCGCACGCACCAGTGCCAGCGCCGGTGGCTGATGCAGCGGCGCCAGCGGGGCCAGTTCCTGCAGCTGCGCCAGCGTCTGGGTGGTCAGTTCCACCGGCCCGGGACGGTCGCCGCCATGGACGATCCGATGGGCGACGAACCTGGGTTCTGCGCGCAATGTCGGCAGGCGGGCAGTGACGTGCGCCAGCAACGCCTCGGCGCGATCCTCCTCGCCGCCGGCCCCCGCGTCGGCGTCGGCCGCGGTGCGACAGGTTTCCTTCAGGCGGAATCCCGTGCCCGCGCCACCTCCCACGAGCGCATAGCACGCGCTTTTCAGGCTGGCCGATCCCAGGTTCAGCACCAGCGCCATGCGCGGCATGGCGAAATGGACCCCAGGGGAGGGCAGGGGCACGGAGACGGCCCGTCACTGCTCGCCGCGACGCCACAGCTGCGTCGGATCGCCGTGCCCCTGGACTGCCGCAAGCTCGGGTTCGTCCAGCAGGTCCTCCACCGGCTGTTGGAGCACACTGGCGGCCGCCTCCAGTACATGCGCCCAGGTAGAGCGGTTGGCGAACATCAGTCCATCGACGTCCAGGGTGCCGCCGCGGTTGATGAAGCCCAGCGCTTTGGTCGTCGCCGGGCCGGTGTCGATGCGTCGCAGCGCACCCAGCAGCGGCTCCGGACGCGTATGGGCGATCAATATCCGTGGTGTCGCTGCCGGGAACAAGGCGGCGAGGGCAGCGTCATCGTGCACGTAGTGCGCCTCGTGTTCGTCGCGCGGGTGGCGGAAGCGGCCCGGTTCGCCCAGGTACACCACGGCCGCGCCGAGGCCGCGGGCGCCCAGACGCGAGTGGGCGCGCATGGACGCGGCCAACTGGTAGGCGCCGACAGGGACAAGGATCAGCTGCGCCGACGATGGATCGCCCGCCACCACCAGCGCGCCTTGTTCGGCCAACTGCCGCGCCTGCGCCGGCGCCAGGAAATTGGCGACCGGCTTTTTGGAGATCACCAGCGTCACGATCCGGCCGTGACTGGCGTACACGCGCGACAACGCGGCGATGGCGGAATTGGCATCGGGCGGGAACACCACGCCCGCGGTATCGGCCATTTCGCCGATGAGGGCTTCGGCCAGGGTCGGATCCTGATGCGAGATCTCGTTCTTGGAGTTCTCCCACGTGTGCGATGTCAGCACCA
>DATHRJ010000091.1:0-5001 GCA_035465455.1 Lysobacter sp. | reverse complement strand
TGATCGTGGTCTCTCGCGACCTGGCCCGCGGCGTGCGCGCGACCGGCATTGCCGACACGCTGCAGCATGCGCTGGAGGACTGGTCCAACGCCGCTGCGCGCCTCAATGCGCTGGCGGACGAACTCAATGCTGGCACCGCAGCGCAGTCGTTCGACCTGGACATCGCGACGCTGGCCGCGCCCCTGCCACGGGCCTACGAGTTCGTCGACGGCAGCGCCTACCTGCCGCACGTGGCCAGGGTGCGCCGCGCGCGCGGTGCCGAGGTGCCGGAGAGTTTCTATACCGATCCGCTGATGTACCAGGCCGTCAGTGCCGGCTTCCACGGCCCGCGCGACCCGGTGCGCGTGGTCAGCGAGGAGCACGGCATCGACCTGGAGGCCGAGGTGGTGGTCGTGACCGACGACGTGCCGATGGCGGTCAGCCCCGAGCAGGCCGCCGCGCACATCCAGCTGGTCGGGCTGGTCAATGACGTCAGCCTGCGCAACCTGATCCCCAACGAGTTGGGCAAGGGCTTCGGCTTCCTGCAGTCCAAGCCGCGCTCGGCCTTGAGCCCGGTGTTCGTGACCCCGGACGAGCTCGGCGACGCCTGGCGCGACTGCAAGGTGCATCTGCCGCTGCTCACGCACGTCAACGGCGAGTGGTTCGGCGCCCCCGAGGCCGGCGTCGACATGCAGTTCAACTTCGCCCAGCTGATCGCGCATGCGGCCAGGACCCGGCCGCTGTCGGCAGGCACCATCGTCGGCTCGGGCACGGTCGCCAACGAGGACACCAGCCTGGGCGCCTCGTGCTTTGCCGAGCGCCGCACCGTGGAGACACTGGCGCATGGAAAACCGGTCACGCCGTTCATGAGCTTCGGCGACACCGTGCGCATCGAGATGCTCGACCGCGACGGGCGCAGCGTGTTCGGCGCGATCGAACAGCGCATCGAACGCCAGCCGGCGCCCTGACCGAAGGGGCTGGAACTCCGGCGGATGGTCGTGCACCGCACGGCACGCCGGGCTATCGTGGAGCGCTCGCCGGGGGGCGCGATATCAGGGGAAGCGGGACGTGAGCGACCGACTGCAGCTGTATTCGTATTGGCGCTCAAGCGCCGCCTATCGGGTGCGCATCGGCCTGAACCTCAAGGGCCTGCGCTACGAGACCATTCCGGTGCACCTGGTGCGCGACGGCGGCGAGCAGCATGCCGAGGGGTTCGGCGCGGTCAACCCACAGCGGCTGGTGCCGATCCTCAAGCACGGCAACCGGCAATTGCGCCAGTCGCTGGCGATCCTCGAGTACCTGGACGAGACCTGGCCCACGCCGCCGCTGTTGCCCAGCCCGGCGCGCGATCGCCAGCGCGCGCGCGCGATCGCCCAGACCGTGGCCTGCGACATCCATCCGCTCAACAATCTGCGGGTCATCCAGTACTTCGAGGATACCTGGCGGGTGCCGCAGAGCGAGCGCGACGAGTGGGTGCGGCACTGGATCGTGGAGGGGTTCCAGGCCCTGGAGACGATGCTGGTCGATCACCCCGCCACCGGCATGTTCTGCGTGGGCGACATTCCCACGGTGGCCGACTGCGCCCTGGTGCCGCAGGTCTACAACGCGCGCCGCTATGGCGTGGCGATGGCGTCGTATCCGGCGATCGAGCGGATCGAGCGCGCCTGCCTCGCGTTGCCGGCGTTTGATGCAGCCCGGCCCGAGCGGCAGCCCGACTGCCCCGCCCCGGCCGCGTGAACCACGCGGCGCAGTCAGGCTCCGGTCAGTGCGCCGCCTCGTTGTTGAACACGTCCGCATAGGGGTCGTGTTCGCCGCCGCTGCCGCCTTCGGACAGCCGGAACTTCAGCGCCAGCCCGTCGCGGGAATCGGCGGCACGCAGCGCCTCCTCCATCTCGATGCGGCCCTCCCGGTGCAGCCGGAACAGGCACTGGTCGAACGTCTCCATCCCGTCCTCCAGCGATTCCTCCATCGCCTGCTTGATCTCGTGCACCTGGCCGCGGCGCATCAGGTCGCGCACGTGCGGGGTGTTGATCAGCACCTCGGCGGCGGGCATGCGCCGGCCGTCGGTGCCGATCACCAGGCGCTGCGAGACGACGGCCTTGAGGTTGAGCGCCAGATTCATCAGCACGTTCTTGTGCGCCGACTCGTTGAAGAAGTTCAGGATGCGTTCCAGCGTCTGGTCGGCGTTGTTGGAGTGCAGCGTCGCCAGGCACAGGTGCCCGGTCTCGGCGAACGCGATCGCCGCCTCCATCGTGGTCGCGTCCAGGATCTCGCCGATCAGGATGACGTCCGGCGCCTCGCGCATCGCGTTCTTCAACGCGTTGTGGAAGGCGTGCGTATCCAGGCCGACCTCGCGCTGGTTGACGATGGATTGCTTGTGCCGGTGCAGGAATTCGATCGGGTCCTCGATCGTGAGGATGTGCCCGGACGTGTGGGTGTTGCGGTGATCGATCATCGAGGCCAGCGTGGTCGACTTGCCCGATCCGGTGGAGCCGACGATCAGCACCAGCCCGCGCGGCGCCATGATGATGTCCTTGAGCACCTGCGGCAGTTGCAGTTCCTCGATCGTGGGGATCACGCTCAGGATCGAGCGGATCACCATCGCCACTTCGCCGCGCTGCTTGAATACGTTGATGCGGAAACGGCCGATCTCGGGCATGGCGTAGGCCATGTTGAGCTCCAGCTCGCGCTCGAACTGGGGCACCTGGCCCTCGTCCATCAGCGAGTAGGCGATCTTCTTGACCATGCCCGACGGAAGTCCGGTGCTGCCCAGTGGGTGCAGCTTGCCTTCGATCTTGATATAGACCGGGGCGCCGGTGGTCAGGAACATGTCCGATGCCTTCTTCTCCGTCATCAGCTTCAGGAAATAGCCGATGTCCATGCACACCCCTCTCATTGACCGCAACGTAACGTTGCAACTGCGTCCCCGGCTTCCGACAATGGATGCGGCTCCCCCATCCAATACGGAACCACTTATGTATCCAAGCTTCGCACAAATCCGCGGCCTGCTAATGGGCACCGTTCTCGCTTGTGCACTCGGAGCGTGCGCGACCTTGCCGCCCCCCACCGGCGAACTGGCGACCGCGCAGCAGGCAGTGACCCGCGCCGAGGGTGCGGACGCCGACCAGTACGCCAGCGAGGACCTGGCCACGGCACGCACCGCGCTGGGCCGGGCGCAGGCGGCGATGGCCAGCGGCCGCGAGAACGACGCGCGCAACCTCGCGCTGGCGGCAGCGGCCGATGCCGACCTTGCCTACGCGAAAAGCCGCGAGGCCCTGGCCAGCACCGAGTTGGCGCAGCGCAGGTCGGAAATCGCCGACCTGCAACAGCGCCTGCAGATGGAGGACGGTCAATGAGGCGGCAGGGCGCGGTACTGGCGGCACTGCTCGCCTGTGGCATGACAACGGCCCATGCGCAGGATGCGGATGTCGCGCGCCTGTCACAGCAACTGGTCGCACTGGACGCCGATGCGGAGCTGGGCAGCCTGGCAGCGTACGAAAGGCTGCAGGCACGGCAGGCGCTGGATACGCTGGCCCAGTCGCGCAGCAGCAACCGTTACGGCGCGTTGTACGTCGCCGAACGCAGGGTACGGATCGCCGAAGTCGCGGCGCGGACCCAGGCGATGCAGCGCGAACTCGACCGGCTTGATCGCGAGCGCAGCGAGCTGCTGGTCGAGGCCAGCCGCCGTGATGCGGCGCGTGCACGGGCCGAGGCCGAGCGCCTGCGCATCCAGGCCCAGATCCAGGCCGAGGAAGCCGCGCGGCTGCGCGAGCAGGCCGCGGCCGATGCCAGCGCGATGCAGGACGTCGAGGCTGCCCTGCAAGGGGTGGCCGGCGCGCAGACCGCCAAACTCGAAGCGGCGCGCGAGCGCGAAGCCGCGCTGGCCCGGCAGGAGGCCGAACTGGTCGCCGGCGGCAAGCTGCCGCCATCCACCCGCGATGCGCGCGGGGAGGTGTTCGTGCTGGCAGGCGACGCGTTCGGCTCCGGACAGTCGAGCCTCACCGCATCGGCTGCGGCGAGCGTCCGGGCTTTGGGCGCCTACCTGCAGCAGGCCGCACGCGGCGGTTCGGTGCGGGTCGAGGGCCACACCGACAGCCAGGGCGCGGCCGATGCCAACCTCAAGCTGTCGCAGCGCCGTGCGGCGGCCGTGCGCGACGCGCTGGTGGCAGCCGGACTCGCCCCGGACCGGGTGCAGGCGGTCGGTCGGGGCGATGCTCAGCCGATGGCCAGCAATGACAGTGCCGCGGGACGCGCCCGCAACCGCCGCGTCGAAATCGTTGTTTCGCAGAAATAGTCATGTAAAACACGTGGTTGCTGGCAAGGCCAGGCCTTGGGAGGTAGCGGTCCCGGGGCGGGCGGTGGACCGCTGTGTCCGCTGGTCGCCTACCTCGCCCGGGGCCCTTGTCGGGCCAGATTTCGAGGAGTAGGGTCAAGGCACAAGCGGGCTGACTTCCGCTTTTGACGAGCCGGTTTGATGATGCAAATGCCCCGTGCCGGGCTGAGTTCGCCCGATCCCCGCCGCCCCGGTTTTTCGGCGGTGGCTACGCACGAAGGTGTAACCACGCCGTCCCAGTCGCCCCTGTTCACCACCGCGATGCGCCTCGGTCCCACGACCGGGGCGTTTGCTTTTGTGCCGAAGGAGGCTTCCATGTTCGAAGAACAACCGCAGCCGGAGATTGACGCGCTGATCAAGGCCAACCCCGAGTTCAAGCAGCTCTACCAGCACCACAAGAAACTCGACAAGAAAGTGATGGATGCCGAGCTCGGGGTCCTGCCGATCGATGACGTGACCTTGGCCCAGATGAAGCGCGAAAAGCTGGCGGCCAAGGACCGCCTGATCCAGATGTACGACAAGCGTCCCGACTGATGTTCCGGCCGCGCGCGGTGGCCGTCGCCTCGACCGCCACCGCCCGCGCCACCTTCGACCCAAGGCCGGAACCCGAATCCCTGTAGCCCGGGTTAGCAAAGCGCACCCGGGGCCACGCAGTATCTCCCGGCATGCGCATCGGTCCTGCTTCCATG
>DATHRJ010000090.1:0-1784 GCA_035465455.1 Lysobacter sp. | reverse complement strand
CATCGTGTTCATCGGCCTGATCATGCTGGCCGGCATCGTGGTGAACAACGCCATCGTGCTGGTCGACCTGATCAACCAGCTGCGGGAGGCGGGTCTGGAACGCGTCGCCGCCATTCGCGAGGCTGCGCGCCTGCGCCTGCGCCCGATCATGATGACCACGCTGACCACCGTGCTCGGCCTCTTGCCGATGGCGCTGGGGCTGGGGGAGGGCGCCGAGATGCGCACGCCGATGGCGGTGACCGTGATCGGCGGCCTGCTGACTTCGACCCTGCTGACCCTGGTCGTGGTGCCCGTCATGTACGCCCTGCTGGACCGGCGCGCCGACGCCGTGCCGGTGAGCTGATGTCGCCGGCGCAATTCGCCCTGCGCAGACCGGTCACCACCGTCGTGGTGTTCGTGTCGCTGGTGGCGGTGGGCCTGGTGGCCGCGCGCTTGCTGCCGCTGGAGTATTTCCCGGCGTTGGACGTACCCTTCATCGGCATCCAGGTGCCGTACCAGGGCTCGACCCCGGACGAAGTCGAGCGGGAGATCACGCGCCCGGTCGAAGAAGTCCTGGCAACCCTGTCCGGCATCAAGAAGCTGGACTCGCGCTCGTCGGAAAGCGGCAGCTTCATCGAGCTGACTTTCGACTGGGGCGAGGACGTGGCCGTCAAGGCCGTCGAGGCGCGCGAGCGGGTCGAGGCGATCCGTGAGCAGTTGCCCGCCGACGTGCGGCGCATCAACGTGTTCAAGTTCAATTTCACCGACCAGCCGGTGCTGCGCCTGCGCATCTCCAGCGAGCGCGACCTGTCCGGCGCCTACGACATGCTGGTGCGCAAACTGGTGCGGCCGCTGGAGCGCATTCCCGGGGTCGCGCGGGTCGACCTCGAGGGCATCGAGCCGCGGGAGATCCGCATCGAGTTGATCGCCGACCGCGTGGCCGCCCACGGGGTCGACCTGGTCGAACTGCAGCAGCAGCTGCAGCAGGTCAACTTCTCGGACTCGGCCGGCCTGATCCGCGACAGCGGCACGCGCTACCGTGTGAATCCGCGCGGCGAGTTCCGCAGCATCGATGAGATCGGCGACCTGGTCATCGGCGAGCAGGGCCTGCGGCTGGGGGACATCGCGGAGATCCGCTACGACAGCCAGACGCGGACCTACGCCCGTCACCTCGACCGCAAGTACGCCATCGGCATCAGCGTGTTCAAGGAAAACGGGGCCAACCTGGTGGACGTGGGGCGGCGCGCCCTGGCCGAGGTCGAGCGCATCGGCCAGACGCCGGAGATGCGCGGCATCAACGTGTTTTTTCTCGACAACCAGGCCGAAGGCGTCACCGAGTCGTTGTCGGAACTGCTCAAGGCCGGGCTGATCGGCGCCATGCTGTCGCTGATCGTGCTGTACTTCTTTCTCGGCCACCTGCAGACCACGCTGATGGTGTCGCTGGCCGTGCCGGTGGCGATCACGATCACCCTGGGCGTGATGTACTTCCTCGGCCTGACGCTGAACATACTTTCCATGATGGGCCTGATGCTGGCCGTCGGCATGCTGGTCGACAACTCGGTGGTGGTCAGCGAAAGCATCCATCGGGAACACGAGAAAACGCCGGGCGACCCCGAAGGCTCAGCCTTGCGCGGCGTGCGGGCCGTCGGTCTGGCGGTGGCCGCGGGTACCCTGACCAGCGCCGCGGTATTCCTGCCCATCATTTTCGGCGAGCAGGACGACATTTCGATTTTCCTGACCCACGTCGCGATTTCCATCGTGGTCGCCCTGGTCGTGTCGCTGTTCATCGCGCAGACCATCATCCC
>DATHRJ010000089.1:0-1740 GCA_035465455.1 Lysobacter sp. | reverse complement strand
TTGACCAGTTTGTCCATGAGGTCGGCAGCGACGCGGATCTGCGCGCCCGGCGCGCTCTCGTCGGATGCCGCGGCCGGCCGGTCTTCGATTTCGCGGAATTCGCGCACGGGCTCCCGCCGGATCGGCTTGCGCCGTTCCGGCGGCGCCGCGCCAGGCCTGGCGACGGCGTCGGCACGCGCAGCAGGCGCGCCTTCCTGCGGACGCGCGGCCGGCGGCTTCGCAGGCGGTAGCGTCTCGTCCGCGGCTGTCTCGTTCGCGCGCGACTCGTCTCTGGGCTTTGGCGCCGGTTTCGCCGCGGCGACGGACGTTTCTGCGCGCTCGGGCTCCTCGCGCTCCAGCTGCCTCGGCGCGGCCGGACGGGCCGGCGCTTCGTGCAGCGGTTCGTTTTGCTGTTCGGCCTGCTGTTCGGCCTGCGGCAGGCGCAAGGCTTTGACCTTCTTGTCGAAGCGGGCCAGGGCGCCATCGGTGCGGGGCAGGCGGCCCGACTGCAGTTGCTCGACGAACAGGTTCAGATTGTCGCAGCCTTCCTCCAGCGCCTGCACGGCCGCGACGGTGGCTTCGAGGCGGTTGCCGGCGATGTGCTCCAGCAGAGTTTCCATGGAATGGCTGAGTTCGCCGAGACCCTCGAGGCCCGCCATGCGCGCCCCGCCCTTGAAAGTATGTATCTCGCGTTGCAGGTTCTGCACCAGCTTGCGGTCGGAGAGCTTGTCGCGCCAGGTGTTGAGAAGGGTGTCGCAGCGCTCCAGCACTTCCACGGCCTCTTCGAGGAAGATCGCGATGATGCTGCCGTCCTCGATCTGCAGCCGGGTGGGTTGTTCGGCGGCAAGCCCTTCGCCGATGGGGGCATCGCCCTGGTCGTCGAAGTCTTCGCCGGCCGCGACATGGGGCACGGCGGGCTTGCCGCACTGCAGCTCCGCGGCGTCGTCCTGTGCTGACGCTTGCGCAACCGGAGCGGAATCTTCCAGCCCCGCCAGCCCGGCCAGTTCGGCGAGCAGCCGCTCGTCATCGAGCGGATAGCTGACGGCATGGCCGTCTTCCAGCACCCCCAGCCGCTGATGGAAGCGGTGCAGGCAGGTCTGCACGGTCCGCAGGGCCTGCCCGGTGACGGGCCGATCGCTCTTCAGCCGGTTGTCCAGGTATCTTTCGAGGGCCCGGGCCACCTCGGCCTCCTGGCCGAGCGGCGCCATCGACAACGTGCCGGCGAGCGTGTGAACGGCGCGTACCAGGCCCGCCTCGACCGCCGTGTTGGCGCCTTTCGACAGGTCATCCACCAGGCATTCCAGTTCGGACAGGTAACCGCCGATCTCGCTCACCATCAACTGCCTGAGGGTCGGATCCATGCCGCTGCCGGATTCGAGCAACTCGCCCAGCGAGGCGTCCGGTTGTTCGGCGCCTTGCGCTTCCGCGGTATCGGCCACAGCAGGCGCAAAAAGTGTCTCGGGCAGCGCCGCCTGCAAACTTTCGAGGGCAGGCTGCGCGCCGCTGGACAGTTGCCTGGCAAATCCTTTGAGCGCGTTGATCGACGTCTCGCTCAGCGGGCTGTCTTCGCCCAGCATGCGGGCCCGCAGGCCGCCCAGCGCAGCGACAGCCAGGCGCAGGGCCTCCGCCAGGGGCTCGCTGAACCGGATCTTTTCCTCGATCAAGCGGTTGAGCAGGTCTTCGAAGCTCCACGCGAAGTCGCCGACCTCGGTGGCGCCGACCATGCGACCGCTGCCCTTGAGCGTGTGAAAACCTCGGCGC
>DATHRJ010000088.1:0-1944 GCA_035465455.1 Lysobacter sp. | reverse complement strand
ACGAGGAGGTACGCGACGCCACCTGCAGGCCGGGAACGCGGGTGAGCGCTCTGAGGATCTCCTCGGCCAGGCCATCGCAGAAGTAGTCCTGGTCGCCGGCCTGGCTGAGGTCGGTGAACGGCAGGATCGCCACCGAGGCGGCCGGCGGCGACGTCGCCCCCGGTCGAGCCGCGCGTTGGACGGAATCTTCCGCAGCGGTCTGGACGTTGGCGGCAACCGCGGTCGCGCTGGCGGGTGCGGTCGCCGGCTCGACGCTGACCGGCGCGATGAAGCGGTAGCCGAGCGCGTGCGCGGTCTGGATGTAGCGGGGGTTGTCGGCGTCGTCGCCCAGCGCGCGGCGCAACTGGGCGATGCTGCGGTTGAGCACGCCGGGACTGACGTGGCGATGGCCCCAGACCGCATCCAGCAGCTGGTCGCGACCGAGCAGCTCACCGGCATGCGTGAGCAACTGGTACAGGACATCGAACGCCTTGGGTTCCAGCGCGATCGCGATGCCGTCGCGGCGCAACTCGTGACCGAGCATGTCGAGGCGGAAGTCACCGAATGCGTAAGTGATCCTTTCCACGATCCGGGTTCCCGGCAGCCACGGCGCCCTCGGTTGCGAACCACGAGCCTCGCCCGCGTGCGGTTTCCGGCACGTGAAAAGGGCCCGCGCGGAAAGTCGTTCCGGCCACTTCACGCTAACGCACCCGATGCAATCGTGGGCGTGATCCAACGCCCTGGCCCTTGGAGGCGGCGATGGCAGGCAGCAATCCGATGACCGACTTCCCGACGCCCGCGCCGTCACCGGCGTGGCCGAGCCTGCCGCTGCAGGCATGGGCCCGGACCTGCGAGACCCTGCATCTGTGGACCCAGGTTGTCGGCAAGGTGCGCTGCGCGTGCAGCCCATGGTTGAATCACTCGTGGCACGTGGCCCTGTACGTGACGGCCAGGGGGCTCACGACCTCGCCGATCCCGCACGGCACGCGCACGTTCCAGCTGGATTTCGATTTCATCGACCACCGGCTGCTGCTGCTGTCCAGCGACGGTCGCACCACCGGCTTCGCGTTGCAGCCGCAACCGGTGGCGGAGTTCTACTGCCGGTTGATGAACCGGTTGGACGACCTGCAGCTGCACGTGGCTATCGACCGCTACCCCAACGAGGTCGCCGATCCGGTCCGGTTCGACCGCGACGAGGTCCATCGCGCGTACGACCGCGCGTACGCCGCCCGCTACTGGCGCGTGCTGGTGCAGGCCGATCGCGTGTTCAAGCAGTTCCGCGCGCGCTATGTCGGCAAGTGCAGCCCGGTGCACTACTTCTGGGGCGCGCCCGACCTCGCGGTGACGCGCTTCTCCGGCCGCGTCGCACCGCCGCATCCCGGCGGGATCCCGCACCTGCCCGACTGGATCACCCGCGACGCCTACTCGCACGAGGTCAGCAGTTGCGGGTTCTGGCCCGGCGGCGGACCGGTGCCGCACGCGGCGTTCTACGCCTATGCGTACCCAGAGCCGCCCGGTTTTGCCGAAGCAACCGTGCGGCCGGACGCGGCGTTCTACCACCGCGAGTTGCGCGAGTTCGTGCTGCCGTACGACGCGGTCCGCACCGCGGTCGACCCCGATGCAGCCTTGCTGGACTTCCTGCAGACCACCTACGAAGCGGCGGCCGAGCTGGGCCGCTGGGACCGGACACGCCTGGAAGCGGCCGGAGGCGCCGGGCATCGGCAGGCATGACGCGCCGCCGTCGCGCAATGCCCGCAGCATGGTCGCGGGGCGCCGCTGCCGGACGCCGCCGTCGCGGCCACTGCAAGTGGAGGCACCATCACGCCGTCTTGATGGGAACGGGTAATCCGACGGGATCAGGAGCTGCTCGCGGGCGTGGCCGGGGGAAACACCACAACCTGAATGGAAGCTCCCGACCATTGCCGCCAATCACCCGGGGTTGACCGCGGCACTGGGACAGTCGTC
>DATHRJ010000087.1:0-3691 GCA_035465455.1 Lysobacter sp. | reverse complement strand
GACATGCGGCGATTGTAGAGCCCCCGCCGCGCCGCGGGGGCCCGGGCCGATCACTTCGCGTTGCGATGCCGCGCCGAGCAGTAAGAGCGGGGTGGCGGTGAACGCCACCGCGATCCATGCCAGCACCGCGAGTAGGGCCGTGACCAGGCGCACGAAGGCCTCGCGCGGCTGCGGTGGCGCGGATGTCCAGCCCTGAAAGGGACTGCGAACCTAGAGGTTGCGGACCAGGCGGAATCCGACGTCGTCGTAACCGCGGTTCGCCTCCAGCGCGCGCTGGCCCTGCTTGCTGCGCCAGGAGGTTCCCAGGGCCTGGCGCTCGCTGCAGTCGCGACCGCAGTCGCGCGACCACAACGCCAGCTTGCGGCCACTGATTTCCGCCGCTGTCTGGCGCGATTCGGCGGCGCTGGGAAGCCGATAGTCGTGTCCGGTCTGGCGGCTGTACCAGGCTGCATAGGCTTCGGCATCGGCGAGCGATACGCACACCACCGGCTCGCTTTCGCCCTGGGCAAATCCGGGTTCGCGGAAATCGCGCGGCGAAAGCACGCGCAGCAGCGAGGCGCGCTCGCGACACAGCGACGCGGCGCGCGAGGTCAGCTTGGCGAACCGGGAGTAGTCGCTGCGGTTGACGGGCTTGCGGCTGATGGCGACGCCACCAGTGCCGAGCACCGCGCCCGAGGGATCGCCGGGGACTGCTTGGCCACGCCGCGGAACCGCATCGGCGCGTGCCATCAGTTTGCTGGTCACGTCAGGCGAGAGGCCGAATTGCGGCGCCAGTTCCGCGGTCGCGATTGCACTCTTGCGGTCGAACGTCCGGGCAGCCTTTTCGATGCGGGCCTGCAGCGCGTTGCCCATGTCGACCCGCAGCTTGCGTTGCGCGTCCGTGTCGGTGGTTCCGGTTGCCTGGGCCAGGTCAGCGGCGTGGTCGAAGTACTCCCGGGCGCGTGCGTGATTGCCGTCCTGCAGGTGGCCGATCGCCTCGCTACCAAGCGCCCCGGTCAGTTCGGCGATCACCGCGCGCACTTCGCCACTCTGGACGTCGGCATGCCATGCGGTGAGCACGCTGGCGTAGGCATTGGCGTTGGCTGGCGCGGTGAGGTTGCCCTTGGCGATGTACTGTCGCGCTTCCTCGAGGGCGACCTGCAGCGGCGCCTCGGGCAGCGGCCGCAACATCGATTCGGTCGGGTCGGCGGCCGCGCTGGCGCGGTGGTCCACCCCGGGCTTTCCGGCACGAAAGAACCCCCCGTCGCCGCTTTCGGTGGCGAGCAGGATGGCGCCCAGCAAGGCCATCGACAGCACGCCCAGTCCCAGCCACAGGGCCGCGTTGCGCGGACGCGCCAGTGCCGCTGCGCGCTCGCTCCACCGCGACAGCCGCGGCCATCGGCGCCGGTGCTCGATGGCTGCGATGGCAGAACGCATCTGGGCGACGCCGGCGAAACGTTCGCCCGGCAGCTTGGCCAGTGCGCGGTTCATGAAGCGCTGCCAGTGGCGCAGGTGTGCCGGCAGTTTCGGGACCGGATCCTGCGCGTGCATCACCGCCATCGACAGTGCATCGGCGGCGCGGAAAGGCAGGTGGCCGGTCAGCATTTCCCAGGCGAGTACGCCCACGCTGTAGAGATCGGCGCGGCCGTCGACGTCCTCGCCACGCGCCTGCTCCGGCGCCATGTAGGCGGTGCTGCCGACAGCCAGGCCGGCAGCGGTGACGCGCGGACCAAATCCACGGCGCAAGGCGATGCCGAAGTCGGCCAGCAGCGGTTGCCCGGTGTCGTCGAACAGGACATTTTCAGCCTTGACGTCGCGATGCACGACGCCGCGGCCATGCGCGTATTCGAGTGCCGACAGCAACGTGCGCAGTATCGCGATCACCTGCGGCTCGTCGGCCTCGCCGTCGGGCCTGGTGAAACTGCGCTGGCCCAGATGCCCGCGTGCCAGGTACGGCATCGTGAAGTAGGGCAGCCCGTCGAGCGTGCGGCCCAGCTCGTGGATGCGGACCACATGCGGATGTTCGAGGCGCGCAATCGTGCGCACCTCGTTCTCGAAGCGCCGCCGGCTTACCTCGTCCGACAACGCCTGTGGCTGCATCACCTTGATGGCGACTTCACGCGACAACGCCAGTTGCTCGCCCAGGTACACGACCGACATGCCACCGTGATTGATGACGCGCAGCAACCGGTAGCCCTTGATGTGGGGCAACGGCGCTTCGTTGTTCGGCATGTCTGACATTGGGCCCCCTATGACCGGATCGAGCATAACCTTGCTACGTGCCTGCTGGGAATGTCGCGTCCCGCGTCGGGACGGGCGTCATGTTCCGTCGACACCATGCGCAGCCAGCCGCATGGCGAATGCACGGGCATCGATCCTGCCTACGTCGCCGCATGGGCTCCCGGCTTTCGGCGGACATAGAGCTGCTTGCGCATCCGTGCGACCACGTCGCCTGCGGCATCGATGACGTCGGTTTCAAACCAGCGCAGGGTCTTGTCGCCGTCACCGGTACTGGCCCGCAGCTCGTCGAGGGTGGCATCGTCCAGGTCGAAATGCGCGTGCACGGTGCCGCGGCCCGGCTTGACGAAATCGATGGCGCCGGCCTTGTCCCAGACGATGTAGTCGCGGCCCAGCGACCTCATCGCCAGCAGCATCCAGAACGGATCGGTCATCGCGAACAGGCTGCCGCCAAAATGCGTGCCGACGTAGTTCCGGTTCCATGGACGCATGCGCAGCTCCACCCGTGCATGGCGAAAGTTGCGGGTGATCGCGGTGACGTGGATCCCACTGAACAGGAATGGCGGCCACAGGTTCAGCAGATGGCGCAAGGTATTGGCTTTCATCGACGAAGACTGCCATACGGGCGCGTACTGACAAAGCTGGGGCCGCAGCCGACTCAGAACAGCAGCGACGCCATCTTGCGGCGATAGCGACCGACCAGTTCCTGGTCCTCGACCACGCGGAAGGCTTCGATCAGTGCCTTGCGCGGCAGTCCGCCGTCGAACGTGCGGTCGCGGCGCAGCATCTCGATCAACTGCTCCAGGCCGGGTTCGGCTTGCCCGTCCAGAAGCCGCAGCGCCGCCAGCCGATACCGGGCGCGCAGGTCGTCGGGGTCGCTTGCGAGCGCCTGCTCCAGTTCCGGGGCAGGTGGGGAATCCTGGGCCACGGTGATGAAGCCCAGGCGCGCGCGCGCACGCAGGGTGCGGTCGTCGGTCGCCAGGTTCGCAGGCAATGCGTCAATCAGCTGCTCCGCCTCTGCCGACGCCCCGGTCTTCAGCAGTGCCAGTGCGAGATCGAGCTTGAGCGTGTCCGTTTCAGGCGCCGCGGCCAGTTCCGTGCGCAGCCGTGCCACCTCGGCGTGCGGATCGGCCGGCGCGACCTCGGTGACGGGCTCGGCGACCGGCGGCGCGGCCGGCTCGATGCCATGCTGCTTGAGGAATTCGCGGATCTGGCCTTCGGGGATGACCCCGGGAAAACCGTCCACCAGCTGCCCGCCCTGGACCAGGAACACGGTCGGGATCGAACGCACCTGGAACGCCGCCGCCAGTTGTTGTTCCTTGTCGACGTCGACCTTGGCCAGCACGAACGCGCCGTTGTACTCGGCGACAAGCTTCTCCAGCATCGGGCCCAGCTGTTTGCACGGACCGCACCATTCCGCCCAGAAGTCGACCAGTACCGGAGTCTCCAGCGACTTCTGCAGCACCTCGGTTTC
>DATHRJ010000086.1:0-3299 GCA_035465455.1 Lysobacter sp. | reverse complement strand
GGCCGCCGGCTTCAGCGACGCCTGGCTGGCCCAGAATCGCAACGCCGGCGACGGCTTCACCTGTTGCCAGGACGCCGACCTGCGCAACGCCGAGTCGGCGCACGGCGAGCGCATCGACCAGGTCTGGGCGCGCGGCTCGATGGACCATTCCGGCGGACCCGAAGTGCGCGGCCTGCGCGCCCGCGTGCTCGGCGCGGAGCAGGCCGACCGCAGTGAACCTGACGGCCTGTGGCCGTCGGATCATGCCGGGGTGTCGGCCGATTTGGTGCTAAGGCCGCCCAAGTGATCTGACCCCTTGCGGCCATGCCGGGTCGCCGACGGCGGGCGGCCAGCACTGCCGCCGGTGTTGCTATACTGGCTGCCAACGACCGGGGAGAGATCATGCATCTGAAAGCGGCATTGCTGGGGGGCGGCTCCTGGGGCACGACGGTGGCTTCGCTGATCGCGCGCAACGCGCCGGTGAAACTGTGGGCGCGCTGCGAGGACACGGTCCGCGAAATCAACGAGGAACACCGCAACAGCCGTTACCTGCCGGGGGCGACGCTGCACGGCAAGCTGGCCGCCACGCATCGCATCGAGGAGGCGGTATCCGGTTGCGACGTGCTGGTCATGGGCGTGCCCTCGCAGCACTTCCGAGCGGTGCTCGAACAGGCCGCCGAGCACATCCGGCCCTGGGTGCCGGTGATCAGCCTGACCAAGGGCCTGGAGGCCGGCAGCGAATTGCGCATGACCGAGATCATTCGCAAAGTGCTGCCGGGTCACCCGGTCGGCGTGCTGACCGGGCCCAACCTCGCGCGGGAAATCGTCGCCGGCCAGGCCGCCGCCAGCGTGATCGCGATGGAGGACGAGATCATCGTCCGCGAGCTGCAGGAATTGTTCCACAGCGGACTGTTTCGCGTGTACACGAACACCGACCTGGTCGGCTGCGAGCTGGGCGGAGTGCTGAAAAACATCATCGCCATCGCGGTGGGCATGGGCGACGGGCAGGGCGCCGGCGACAACACGCGCTCGGCGCTGATTACGCGCGGGCTGGCCGAGATCACCCGCCTCGGCGTGGCCATGGGCGGGCGCCCCGAGACCTTTGCTGGCCTGGCCGGTATGGGCGACCTGATCGCCACCTGCACCAGCCCGCAGAGCCGCAACCGGCACGTCGGCTTCGAGCTGGGCAAAGGCCGTTCGCTGGACCAGATCGTCGGCGAGATGCTGATGGTCGCCGAGGGGGTCAAGAGCGCGCCGACAGTAACGGCGCTGGGCGAGCGCTACGGCATCGAGATGCCGATCACACGCGACGTTCTTGCGGTGTTGCAGGGCGAGCGGACACCGCGGCAGGTGTTCCGGGGCCTGCTGAAGTCCACTGTCGGCGCCGAGAACGAGCCCGGCTGACCAGCCGGCTGACAACCCGAGTGGCAACATGGTTTGGCCGCGTACTGTCCGGCCGGCAGGTCTGGTATAGTCACTGACCATAGCCACCCCACAGGTATCGCGCTGCGCCCGCAGAATTGGTTCACCCGCATGACCGTACATCAAGACGTCATCAAAAACATCGAAGCGGCACCCGAAGGGCCGCAGGTTGGCGCCTTTTTCGACTTCGACGGCACCCTGATCGCCGGCTTTTCGGCGGCGGTGTTCCTGAAAGAGCAGGTTCGGCGCGGCGAGGTATCCCCCTACGAATTTATCGAGCTGCTGTCCGCGGTGACCCAGTTCTCGCTCGGCGGCATGGGCTTTTCCGGCCTGATGAGCACGGCTGCCCGGTTCATGCGCGGCGTACGCGAAGCCGACTACATCGCGTTCGGCGAAGAGCTCTACGAACAGCAGATCGCGCGCCGGGTGTACCCGGAATCACGCGCCCTGGTGAAGGCGCACATGGCGCGTGGTCACACCGTGGCGATCATCTCCTCCGCCACGCCCTACCAGGTGGAGCCGGTGGCTCGCGATCTCGGCATCGAGCACGTTCTCTGCAGCCGCTACGAGGTCCGGGACGGCGTGTTCACCGGCGGCATCGAGCGCCCGCTGTGTTTCGGCGAGGGCAAGGTGCTGGCGGCCGAGGGCCTGGTCGAACGCTGCGGCGTGGACCTCGACGAGAGCTTTTTCTACAGCGACAGCCACGACGATATCGAACTGCTGGAGCGCGTTGGGCATCCCCAGCCGCTGAACCCGAACACCCGCCTGACGGAAATCTCCGAGCGCCACGGTTGGCCAATCCGCCGCTTCAGGAGCCGCGGGCAGCCGGGACTGTTCGACTTCGTGCGCTCGGTGGCGGCGACGGCGTCGCTGGTGCCCACCGCCATGGCCGGGCTGCCGATCTGGGCGTTGACCGGTTCGGAGCGGGAGGCGCGGAACTTCGTCACCTCTTTGTTTGCCGATGTCAGCAGCGCCTTGATCGGCCTGAACCTGGTCATTCGCGGCGAGCATCACCTCTGGTCGCACCGGCCGGCGGTATTCGTCTTCAACCACCAGAGCAAGGCCGATGTCGTGATCATCGCCCGTCTGCTGCGCCGCGACATCGCCGGCGTCGGCAAAAAGGAGATCCGGAACATCCCGCTGATCGGCAAGACCATGGAACTGGCCGGCACGGTGTTCATCGACCGGGCCAACGCGGCCAGCGCCATCGAGGCGATGCAGCCGCTGGTCGACGCCCTGCGCAACGAGGGCAAGTCGGTCGTCATTGCCCCCGAGGGCACGCGCAGCGTGTCGCCGCGGCTGGCGCCGTTCAAGAAAGGCGCCTTCCACCTCGCCATGCAGGCCGGCGTGCCGATGGTGCCGATCGTGATCCACAACGCCGGCGACGTCGCACCGAAGGGCGATTTCGTCTTTCGCCCGGCGACAGTCGAAGTGGACGTGCTGCCGCCGGTGGACACCAGCGGCTGGCGCGCCGAGACGATCGACGAGCACGTGGCGGAAGTGCGCCGCATGGTCCGGGAGACGCTGCGTTACGACCGCGAAATCGGCGCGCCGGTGCCCGACGCGCCGTCCGAGCCGGCCGCGGAAGTTCCGGCCCCGGAGGCTCCAGCCGAAACACCGGTGGCGGGCCGGCCGCTGAAGAAGAAGCTGCGCAAGAAAAAGGCCAGCAAAAAGGTGTCGCAGAAGCCATCGTCACCAACGCAGCCAGCCGCCACCGGCAAAAAGCCGCCGCGCAAAAAGCCCCGCAAGAAAAAGGTCGGCGTGAAGACCGCGACCGGCGAGACCGTGCGGACGGCTTCGAAGGACGTCGGCAGTGCTTGACGCGCCGGTGTTCACCGGCGCGCCCATCACGCGGCACCCCACGCGGCACCTGGGCCCAACCCTGTTCATCGCCGACG
>DATHRJ010000085.1:0-8301 GCA_035465455.1 Lysobacter sp. | reverse complement strand
CCTTCCGGCTCAGTTCCGCCAGTTCGTTGCGATCGGGCACGCCAAGCCGGGTGAGCGCGCGGCGGACCCCGCCCTCCACTGCGGCCTCCAGTTGCCCCAGGGCACCGGTGGCTCGTGCGGTGGCGGTATCGACGCCTGTCTCGACCGCATCGCGGACCACTTCAGCCTGGGTGTCGGCAAATCGCAATGCCGACTTCTCGAGGCTGAGGCCTTCCTTGACCAGGCCTTCGAACAGCTTGGTGCTTTCGGTCTGCGCGCGGGCGAATGCACCGACCCCGGCCAGCCATATCTGCTGCGCCGTGTCGGCCAGGCTTTGCGAGAGCCGAGCGGCCTGCTCGCCGGCTTCCGCCGATGTGGTCACGCCGTCGTCGTAGGGGGTCTTGGTTCTGCGCGTGCTGGCCATGGGATACCTCCTGTGGCAGGTCGGGTTGGTGGGGCGACCAATGCCCACACCCGCCAATTCTCACCGTCGCCTGTGTGATGACCCGGCGAAATTCGCGGGGCCGGGCGGGGCAGTCATGCGAAGCGCTCGTCCAGCACGCGCTTGATCTCGGCCTCGATCGGACCCTTCATTGCGCCCAGCAGGAATCCCAGCTGCGCGCTGACGTGCAGTTCCTCCGGCGCGAGCGCGATATGGCCATCCACGCCGCTGCGGCTGAAGTGCAGGATGTCGCCATCCCAGTGACACGCCACCCCGAAGCGATGGACCAGCTTGTCGGCGACCTCCTGCACGGCCTGGCGCGCCTGCGCGGGCGGCAGTGAGTGCGGATGTCGGATGTCGATGCTTGCCATGACGATTCTCCTGGAGTCGTTCCATTGTGCGGGCGCGCGCGCGCGGGTTCCAGCGCTGACCATCACCGCGTCAGTGGGTCGCCACCGGCGGGGCATGCTAGATTTGCCGCCGCGTGGATGCCCTCCGACTTCGATTCCCTCAGCGCAAGATCCCCGACCTGGTGCTGAGCCAGGGCGTGCATGCGATTGGCCTGGACGAGGAGGGTCAACCTGCCATGGCCGGAAATGCCGCAACGGCTGCCGTCCAGTTCTGCGTCGATCGACGCGGCGTGTGGTTGCAGGTGTGCGGTCACGGCGGCAGCCTGCACGTCAATGGTCGGCCGATCCGGCGGATGGCGATGTTGCGTGGCGGCGACTCGGTGTACCTGGAGGGCGTCGAGATGCTGCTCCTCGGTGCGGAGCCATTGCCCATTCCAGTCGAAAATCCAGCTGACGGGCGCGCTGACGGGCGCGCGGTGCTTCGGGGCGTGGGTGGTCGCTATCACGGACAGTGCTTCGGCCTGCAAGAGCGACTCACGGTCGGGCGCAGTGCCGATTGCGCGATCCGAGTCGACGACATGGAGCCGGCGGAACGCCACGCGCAACTGGAGCCGCACGCCGAGGGCGCGGCATTGCGCGACCTGGGGACTGGCGAGGGCAGCATCGTCAACGGCCATCGGGTGCGCGATGCATTGCTGCGTGCCGGTGACCAGGTGGTGTTCGCGGCCAATCAGCGCTTCGTGCTGGAGGCGCCGACCCGGGGAACGGCCAATCCTCCCGTGGCGGTCTCGCTGGACGACGACCCTGCGCACGAGGTGCCGGGCATGCAGCCGCGCGCCGCGATGCAGTCCTCGGCGCGGCGTTTTCCCTGGTTGCTGCTGGCCGCCTTGCTGCTTGCCGGCGCGCTGAGCCTGCTGCTGGTGTACGGGGCGCGCTGACCGGTTCCAGCGGTGCGGGGCCTGCGGTGGAATGTGCTGCGCTGCGGCATACTCTGGGGCCGCCTTGCTGGAGCGCCCCCGATGTCACGCGCCTACAATTTCAGTGCCGGTCCAGCCACCTTGCCCGAAGCGGTCCTGCGCCAGGCGCAGGAAGAAATGCTCGACTGGCACGGTGCGGGCGCCTCGATCGTCGAGTTGAGCCACCGTGGCCCGGAGTTCATGCAGGTGGCGCGCGAAGCCGAGGCCGACCTGCGCACGCTGATGTCGATACCCGACGACTACGCGCTGTTGTTCCTCGCTGGCGGCGCCACCACCGCGCAGGCATTGATCCCGCTCAATTTCGCCGCGCCGGGGCAGGCGGCCGATTACGTCGTCACCGGACACTGGGGCAAGACCGCGCTCAAGCAGGCCCGGCCCTATGTGTCGGCCAACGTGGCCGCCAATGGCGAGGCCGGCGGCTTCCGCGACATCCCCGCGCGCGCCGACTGGCAGCTGTCGCCCGACGCCGCGTACGTGCACTACACCGCCAACGAGACGATCCATGGCGTCGAGTTCCGCGACATCCCCGACACCGGCAACGTACCGCTGGTCGCGGACTTCAGCTCCAGCATCGTCTCCGAGCCGCTGGACGTGTCCCGGTTCGGGGTGATCTATGCCGGCGCGCAGAAGAACCTGGGGCCGGTCGGCATCAGCGTGGTGATCGTGCGGCGCGACCTGCTCGAACGCAGCGGGCAGCCGCGCGCGGAGATCTTCGACTACCGCGCCCACCTGAAGGGCGAGTCGATGCTCAATACGCCGCCGACGTGGAACTGGTACCTGGCCGGGCTGGTGTTCAAGTGGATGCTGGCCGAGGGCGGGGTGGCCGAGTTCGCCAAGCGCAACGCGCGCAAGTCGGCGCTGCTGTACGAGGTGGTCGACGGCTCCGGCGGCTTCTACCGCAACGAGGTCGCCGCCACCGTGCGCTCGCGCATGAACGTGCCGTTCTTCCTGCACGACGATGCGCTGGAGAAGCCGTTCCTGGCCCAGGCGCAGGACGCGGGGCTGATCTCGCTGAAGGGCCACCGCGCGCTCGGCGGGATGCGGGCGTCGATCTACAACGCGATGCCCGAGGAGGGCGTGCAGGCGCTGGCGGGTTTCATGCGCGACTTCCAGCAGCGCTACGGCTGATGCTGGCGGCGTGGACCTCCGCGTCCGGATGAGCGCCACCGGGCGCCAGGACTGGTGGGCCGGCTTCGGTGCGCCGTTGCGCGGGAGCCTGCGCGTGCCGGGCGACAAGTCGGTCTCGCACCGCGCAGTGATGCTTGGTGCGCTGGCCGATGGCGTCACCACGATCCACGGTTTTCTCGAAGGTGAGGACACGCGCGCCACCGCACGCATCCTGCAACAGCTGGGCGTGTGCATCCAGGCGCCTGCGGCGGGCGAGCGCGTGGTCCATGGCGTCGGGCTGCACGGCCTGCGCGGCGACGGCGCGCCGCTGGACTGCGGCAACGCCGGCACCGGCATGCGCCTGCTGGCGGGCCTGCTGGCGGGGCAGGCGTTCGACAGCACCCTGGTCGGGGATGCGTCGTTGTCGCAGCGACCGATGCGCCGCGTGATCGAACCGTTGACCGCGATGGGCGCGCGGATCGATGCCGCGGACGGCGGATTGCCGCCACTGCGCATTCGCGGCGGCCGCGCGCTGCACGGCATCGACTACGCGCTTCCGGTGGCGAGTGCGCAGGTGAAGTCGGCGCTGCTGCTGGCCGGTCTTTATGCGCAAGGCGAAACCATCGTGCGCGAGCCGCACCCGACCCGCGACTACACCGAGCGCATGCTCGCCGCATTCGGCTGGCCGATCGATATCGCCCCCGGCATGGTGCGTCTCAGCGGTGGTCATCGGTTGCACGCGACGCCGGTCGAGGTGCCGAGCGACTTTTCCTCCGCCGCATTCTTCCTCGTTGCCGCGAGTGTGGTGCCCGGGTCGCAGCTGCGCCTCGAGGCGGTCGGGATGAATCCACAACGCGTCGGGCTGCTGCACGCACTGCGGTTGATGGGCGCCGACATCCGCGAGGAGGCTCTGCGCAAGCAGGGCGGTGAGCCGGTGGCCGACCTGATCGTGCGGCACGCGCCGCTGCGTGGGATCGAAGTCCCGCCTGCGCTGGTGCCGGACATGATCGACGAGTTTCCCGCACTGTTCGTCGCCGCTGCCTGCGCGCGCGGTGCCACGGTGGTACGCGGCGCCGCCGAGTTGCGGGTAAAGGAATCGGACCGCATCGCGACGATGGCGCAGGGGTTGCAGGCCTTGGGGGTGGCGATCGAGGAGACCGCGGACGGCGCGGTGATCCACGGCGGGGCGATCCGCGCCGGCACGGTGGACAGCCACGGCGATCACCGGATCGCGATGAGTTTCGCGGTGGCCGCGCAGGTTGCCGAAGGCGAGATCCGGATTGGCGATGTCGGCAACGTGGCGACGTCGTTCCCCGGGTTCGTATCATTGGCGACGGGCGCCGGACTGTCGTTGCGCGCCGCCGGGGACGGCTGAGCGCAGAGCGATCGGATCAGTTCGGCTGGAACTCGATCGGCACCATCACCGTACCCACGGTGGGTTGGCCATTGAGCTGCGCGGGCTGGAACCGCCACCTGAGGACCGCATCGGCCGCGGCGCGGTCAAGCAGCCGCGAACCGCTGCTCCGGGCGATGCTGACGGAAACCGGAACGCCGTCCGGGCCGATTTCCGCACGCACCAGCACATTGCCTCGCTCGCCGCGGCGCAGTGCCTGCGGCGGATAGCGCGGTGCGGGCGTGCGTCCGGCGATGGGCCTGGGCTGGAACACATGCGCCGGCCCGGCCGGGGCTTCGACGACGGCCGGTGCCGGTGGTGGCGGCGGGGGCGGGGCGGTCTCGACCAGTTGCGGCCGCCCTTCCGCATCCACCTCCTCGCGGGTCGGCGCAGGCAGGCCGCCGCCTTCACCGGCCGGTAGCGGCACCGGCAGCGGCGCATATTCGCGTCCCGTCGCGGTCGGCGGGGTATCGCCGGCCCGGTAGAACTCCGGCTTGTCGCGGGCGCCCGACAGGACCAGCGCGAACAACGCCAACCCGGCTGCAAACGCCAGCAGCACCCACAACAACGCACGTTGCCAGGGACGCCAGGAGCGATAGGCGGGAAAGCGGCGATGCGATGCAGGCGGGGGATTGGACATGGTCGGACCGGCAGCGGGAATGCTGCATTGTGCCTGTGCACGGTGAAGCCTCGGCGGAAACCGGAGCAGGCGCCGGCATTCCACGCGATAATCGCCACCTCGATCACCTTTTGGTTGCCTCATGCTCGATCCCGCCCTGCTGCGTCAGCAGCCCGACGACCTTGCCGCCCGACTGCTGCAATCGCGCGGTTTCGAGCTGGATGCGGCAGCGCTGGAAACGCTGGAGGGCGAACGAAAGCGCCTGCAGATGCGCACCCAGGAGCTGCAGAACCTGCGCAATACCCGGTCCAAGTCGATCGGGCAGGCGAAGTCCAGGGGCGAGGACGTGGCCTCGCTGATGGCGGAGGTCGCCAGCTTCGGCGAGGAGCTGAAAGCCGGCCAGGCGCGCCTGGAGTCGATCCAGGCCGAGATCGAGGAGATCGCGCTCGGCATCCCGAACCTGCCGCACGAGTCGGTGCCGGTCGGCGCCGACGAGGCCGGCAACGTCGAGCAGCACCGCTGGGGCAGTCCGCGCGAGTTCGACTTCGCGGTGCGCGACCACGTCGAGCTCGGCGCGCGCAGCGGGTGGCTCGATGGCGACACCGGCGCCAAGTTGTCGGGCGCGCGCTTCACCGTGCTGCGTGGGCAGCTGGCGCGGCTGCACCGCGCGCTGGCGCAGTTCATGCTCGACCTGCACACCGGTGAGCACGGTTACGAAGAGACCAACGTGCCGCTGATCGTCAACGCCGAGAGCATGCGGGGTACGGGCCAGTTGCCGAAGTTCGAGGACGACCTGTTCGCCACCGAGGTCGGCGAGACCCGCCGCTACCTGATCCCGACCTCGGAAGTCCCGCTGACCAACATCGTCCGCGACGAGATCGTCGAAGACGAATCATTGCCGCTGCGCATGACTGCGCATTCGATCTGCTTCCGCGCCGAAGCCGGCAGCCATGGCCGCGACACCCGCGGCATGATCCGCCAGCACCAGTTCGAGAAGGTCGAGCTGGTTTCCCTCGCGCGTCCCGACGACAGCTACGCCGAACACGAGCGCATGACCCGCTGCGCCGAGGTGGTGCTGGAAAAGCTGGGCCTGCCTTACCGCCGCATGCTGCTGTGTACCGGCGACATGGGGTTCACCGCGACCAAGACGTTCGACCTGGAAGTCTGGCTGCCGTCGCAGGACAACTACCGCGAGATTTCCTCGTGCTCCAACTGCGAGTCGTTCCAGGCCCGCCGCCTGCAGGCGCGCTGGCGCAACCCGGCGACCGGCAAGCCTGAATTGCTGCACACACTCAACGGCTCCGGCGTGGCGGTCGGCCGCGCGCTGATCGCGGTCATGGAGAACTACCAGAACGCGGACGGCACGATCACCGTGCCGGAAGTGCTGCGCCCGTTCATGGGTGGCGCGGAAACGATCGCCTGAGAAGCTGCGGCCCCGCGCCGTGACGGCGCCTGCCCGGGAGCAGGCGCCGCGCTTTTTCCAAAGCAGGGTGGGTCAGGCGGCCTCCTGCATCGGCTGCCGCATCGCCGCCTTCGCCGCCGCCAGTGCATCGCGGCGGTGCTCTGGCGAAAACGCCACGCCCTCGGCGCGTACGAACTCGACCTGGGTGATGCCCAGGAAGCCGAACATGTGCCGCAGGTAGGGTTCCTGGAAGTCGCTTGCAGCGCCGGTGTGGAGACCGCCGCGGCCGCTGGCGATGATCACCCGGGTGCCCCCGGACAACCCCTCGGGCCCGTTTTCCCCATAGCGGAACGTCTTGCCGGCCACGGCAATGCGGTCGAGCCACGCCTTCAGCGTCGAGGGGATCGTGAAGTTGTACATCGGCGCGCCGATCACGACCAGATCGGCCGCCTGGAACTGGGCCAGTACCAGTTCGGCATCGGCGACCTCGCGTGGATCCGACTTCGCCAGCGTCTGTCCGCTCAGGTGCGCGACCGGCTGCGCGTCGAGGTCGCGGTATTCGACCGAAAGGTCCGGGATCGCGGCCTGCCAGTGGGCCACGACCGCTGCGCTGAGCTCGCGGGTGACGGAGTTCGCGCCCAGGGCGCTGGAATCGATGTGCAGCAGCTTCATGTCGTTGCTCGTTTGGCGGTGCGGCATCGCCGCGTCGACATCCAATCTGGAGGTTGCGCGCAATGGGATAAAGCCGTTCTAATACCATTTACTGTTCCGAATATGGAATTATCGATGCACGACCTCAACGACCTCTACTACTTTGCCGTCGTCGTGGACCACTCCGGTTTCGCCGCCGCCGAGCGCGCGCTGGGTATCCCCAAATCGCGCCTGAGCCGGCGCATCAGCCAACTGGAGTCGGATCTCGGGGTGCGCCTGCTGCAGCGTTCGACGCGGCGGTTTGCGGTCACCGATGTGGGCCAGAGCGTCTACCGGCATGCGCAGACGATGCTGGCCGAAGCCCAGGCCGCGCACGAGGTGGTCAACCGCCTCAGCGCCGAGCCACGCGGGGTGATCCGGGTAAGCGTTCCGGTCGCACTGGCACAGCAGCAACTGCCGCAACTGCTGCCGGAATTCCTCGCCCGATATCCCGAGGTGCGCGTGCACCTGCTGATCGGCAATCGCCGGGTGGACATCATCAACGAGGGCATCGATGTCGCGCTGCGCGTGCGCTCGAAACTCGACGATGACGGCAGCCTGGTGATGCGCAGCTTCGGCCCGATCCAGGAACTGCTGGTCGCCAGCCCGGACTACCTGCGGCGCATGGGCCGCCCCGAGACACCGGAGGCGTTGTCCGGGCACGTCACCATGAGCGTCAGCGAGGACGAGGCGCGCCAGCGCTGGGAGCTGCATGGGCCGGAGGGTGAAATTCGCAACGTGGAGCTGAAGCCGCGGGTCATGGGCTTCGACTTCCCGATGCTGATGTCGATGGCCAAGCAAGGCGTGGGTGTCACGCTGCTGCCCGAGACCATCTGTTCGGAAGCTGTGCGCAACGGCGAACTGGAAGTCGTGCTGCCCGACTGGCGCCTGCCGCAGGGAACCTTCCACGCCGTGTTCGCCTCGCGACGCGGGTTGTTGCCGGCGGTGCGTGTGTTCATCGATTTCCTGGCCGAGAAAGCCCCGGCTCTCATCGAGTCGGCGCGCCTGCACTGCAGCGAAATCAAGGGCCGGCCGTGCACGGATCAGGAGCGAAAGGCGATCCAGCGGTAGTCGGCGTCGTTGCCCGCATCCTCGAGTCGCCGTGCGAGAATGTGCCGCTGCGGCGCAAAGCGCGGCAGCAGCGAGCTTCGGAGAGATGGCCGAGCGGTTTAAGGCACCGGTCTTGAAAACCGGCGAAGGGTCAAACCTTCCGTGGGTTCGAATCCCACTCTCTCCGCCAATGCAAAGGTGGTGAAGCGAGTTCCGCCCATCAGCAGTGCCGCGGCGGCAGGTTCCGTGTGAATGGCCCGATCATGCGCGGGCTCCCTAAGCTGTTCCGGCA
>DATHRJ010000084.1:0-10331 GCA_035465455.1 Lysobacter sp. | reverse complement strand
GCGCTGCCGACGGTGAAGTCCTGCATGCCGATCAGCCATTCTCCGCTCGTGCCGTCGGCCGCAGCGGTGGTCACCAGCGCAGCGGGGTCGATGAAGACCTCGGTCGCGGAGGTTTCGACAGACCCGCCGACGCCACCGGCCGGGGCGCCCGCATCCAGCGTGCCGCCAACGTTCACCGTGCCGCTTTGCAGGTCGCCCAGCAGCCGGATCGAGCCGTTGCGGTTATCAATCGTGTGCGCCTGGATCACGCCGGTGTTGTTGACCACCGTGTTCAACAGATCACCCGCAGCCCGGGCGGTGAGCAGCACCTGCCCGCCGTCGGCGCGGATCAGCCCGCCATTCTCCACCAGCGCGTCCACGGCTCCCTGCGTTATGGACACGTTCAACAGTCCGTCGCCGGCCACGTCGAGGGTCACGGCATTGCCCGCGGAGAGCGCCACGGTTCCAAGCCTCGCCGCGATCAGGCCCTGGTTGCTCACGCTCCTGCCCATCAGCGCGACAAACCCCCCGTCGGCGGCGGTGATGCTTCCCTCGTTGACGACCGAACCCGTGCCTGCGTCGGTGAAGACGTAGTTGCCCGCCATGAAGTCGGCATCGGTGATGCTCATGGTCGATGCGATCAGCCCGCCGACGTTCACCGATGCGGCATTGCCGAACAGGACGCCGTTGGGGTTGAGCAGGAACACCCTGCCGTTGGCGTTCAGGCTGCCCTGGATGACCGACGGATCGCTTCCGATCACACGGTTCAGCGCCACCGAGTTGCTGTCGGGCTGCACGAACTGGACCGTCTCGCCAGCGCCGATGCTGAAGCTCTGCCAGTTGATCGCCACGTTGGAGGTGGTCTGGGTAATGGTGGTGTTGACACCGGTCGTGGCGATGTTCGCCGTACCGTTGGTCACCACCCCGCCCGCCGGCTCCGCATGGGCGCCAGAGGCGATGGCGAGCAGCAGCGACGCCGAAAGCGTGTGGAGCGCGAAATGTCTGCCGCCCGCGCGCATCGACGACTTGCCGACGCTGCGGGTGGGTTCGCGCGTGGCCAACAGGCCGCCGGTGCTCACGTTGGAAATAGGGTTCTTCATGGGTGCATCCTCGATTGCGTTTTCAGGTCCGCGCGTGCGCCGACCGGCCAGGATCAGAAAAACTTGATGGCCTGTATCCAGAAGCGTCCCGACTTGTCGGGTGCCGAAATCGCGTCCTCGCTACCGAGTTTGCGGGCGTAATACGTCCTTACCGCGAAGTTGCCTGCCTCGCCCCAGGTGGCGCCGACACCGGCACTGCTCAGGCTCCTGCTGTTGTCTCCGGCAAACCAGGGATCCTTGTTGACGGTGATGTGCCCGGTGTCGACGAAGGCCAGCAGGTGCACGTCACCCGGCACTTGCGACGACAGCCCGGCGAGCAGGCGGCTGGCTTCCAGGCTGGCCAGATAGCCTTCGTCACCGAACCCCTCGCCCTGCGGATAGCCGCGGATGCCATCCATGCCGCCAAGCACCAGCTTTTCCGACGCGTCCAGGTTGCCCGACGCCCACTGCCCGGTGACCGAGGCTTTCAGCGACCACAGGTCGGTGACGCGCTGCAGCCGGGTGGCGTTGAGCCAGAGCTTGCTGAACGAGCCGTCGGTACGCGCGCTTGCCGCATCGGCCGCCAGCGCCGCGGGCGTCTGGATGTCGATCGAGCCCGAGGACAGGGCCGCGAAGAACGTGCTGAGCCCGCCGCCACCGAAGCCGTCCCGGTGGTCGCCGTAGAGACTCGCGGTCGCCACGCCCGCCTGGCGGTCGGTCACCGAGCCGACCAGGTCGATCCGGTCTTCGAACGTCTTGTGATCGTAGCCAAGTCCGAAGTACAGGTTGCTGTCGCGCGAGCGGATCAGCGGATAGCTGCCGAACACGCTGGCCACTTCCGCGGTGCCGTTGGCGCCGAGGACTTCGAACTGCTCGCCCAGCTCGTAATCGAGCCTGCTGTAGGCAACGCCAGCCGTGGCCCGGCCGAACGGCATCTGGTACGACGCGCGGCCGTACTGCAGTCCCGAACCGGAGGTCAGCGCGCGCAGGGTGGCGACGTCGCCGCGTCCCAGCGGGTTGTTGAGGTGCACCGTGGCACCAACGCGGTACTCGCCGGTATAGGGGTTGCCGGCGTTGTCGGCATCGATGCTGCCGGTCACGCGCCGGCCGGGCGCGACGTCGACGATCAGGTCCGAACTTCCCGGTGCCGCGCCGGGAACCAGCGTCGATGTGACGTTCACACCGGGCAGGTCGGACAGCAGCAGCAGGCGGCTTTCGAGCGGCTCGATAGTGATCGGGTCGCCGCTGTTGAGGCCGCGCAGCCGGCTGTTGGCGACGCCATCGGCCAGGTTGCTCTGGTTGCGCAGGCTGACCTCGCCGTAGGTGCCTTCGCTGACCGCGATCACCACCACGTTGTCGGTGACGTCCTGCGCCGGAAGGTAGGCCCGGGCCACGAAGTAGCCGTTGCCACGGTAGTGCTCGGTGATGCGCGACGCCATCGCCTGCAGTTCCGGCAGCGTCAGCTCCGATCCAGGAACGAACCCTGCGACCGCGACCAGCTCGGCTGCCGGATAGGCGCGCGCGCCCGACACCTGCAGTTCCCTGACCAGCACCTTGACCGAGTCGGAGCCGGGCGCCACCGGCGCGGTCGCTTCTTCGATGCGGATTTCCGGTGCGGCCTTCTGCGGGACCGGTGCCAGCGGCAACTGCCGGAGTTGGCTGCCACCACCGGGGATCTGCTGGGCAAGCAAGCCTTGGCTGAGTGTCAGCAACACCAGCGGCAATAATTTGGTTCGCGTTTTCACGGAAGTTCCCTATGGTGGATTCGAGCACCAGCTACGGGGCCACGGGCCAAGACAGCCCATGCGCCGGTCGTGTCTGTTGAGATGACGGCGAAGATGGAACGCGCCCACTGTCGTAGGCCCATCGCGTGTGGCATCACTGTCCGCAGACCCGGTCGGCGCGCGCCGGGCCCTACGACGGCACCCGCGACAGCAGGTGCTTGGTGCGTTCCACTAATTTCCCCTTTGCGGTGGCGCCCCGGCGACGAACCATCGCAACGTGGCGAGATGGTTCGCCGTTGCGCGTCAATCGGGTGGTGTGGTCAACCGTGGTGTTGGTTCGATGCATCCGGCGAGGCGAACCCGACCCCTGGGCGGAGAACGCGTCATGGAAGATGCTGCTGTCGTCCTACCCTCACGCGAAGACCGAAATTCGGCGCCGTCGCTTGGCTGAACGGATTAGGCGCCGCGCGTGATGAACTTGTCGTGAGGTCACCACGACCGTCCTGATGCCAATCGCGCGCGCTGTCGCCGCACATGTGCGCTGCGTCACAGTGCTGGGGCGCGCGATGACTGGCAGCTAACCCATTGCAATGCGGTGACCGTGACATTGGCGGTGGTCCCAGCGATGACCTGGGCTCGCGATCATCGTCGCAGCCGGTTCGGGCACTGGTGCGTGGGTGCCTGACCGTGGCGCCGCTTTGACAAGCGCGTCGCTACGCTGCAGTCCCCTCTGCATTCATTGGAACGCGTATGCCCGACTCCATCTATGACGCCCTGCGCGAGAGTCACGAGATCCAGCGTTCGCTGCTGCGCAGGTTGCTGCGGACCAAGCCGGGCACGCAGGAGCGCATCAGCCAGTTCAAGCAGGTACGCATCGAACTGCAGGCGCACGAGGCGGCGGAGGAGCGGTTCCTTTACGCGCCGATGCTGATGGACGACATGGGCCTGGTATCCACGCGCCATGCGTTGCACGAGCACCATGTGATCGATGAACTGGTGGAGGACGTGCAGAAGCTCGACCCGGCCGGCGATGCCTGGATCGGGAAAGCCCGCGAGCTGTCGCATGAAGTGCATCACCACCTGCGCGAGGAGGAGAAGAAATTCTTCCAGGTGTCGGGAAAGATCCTCAGCGACACGCAGAAGACCCGGCTCGCCAAGCAGTACCGCAAGGATTACCTGCGCATGCACAAGGCGCTGGCCGCCGCGCACTGATGCCCGCAACCGGCGACCCACGCGTCGCTTGCTCGCGGCGCTGAAGCGCGGGCACGCCCCATACGAAAAAGGCCCGGGCGAGCCGGGCCTTTTTCCTGGAGTCCCGCCGGGCGCTAGGCCCAGGGGTCCTGCAGCACCATCGTTGCATTGCGGTCCGGGCCGGTGCTGACGATCGACAGCGGACAGCCGGCCAGCTCTTCCAACGCACGCAGGTAGGCCCGCGCGGCCGCAGGCAGCTTGTCCCATTCGGTGATGCCGTGGGTGTTCTCGGTCCAGCCGGGGAACTCCAGGTACACCGGCTCGCACTCGTCCCAGCCCTGGGCATCGAGCGGGGCGTATTCGGTTTCCTTGCCGCGGTAGCGGTAGGCGATGCACATCTTCAGCTTCTCCATGCCGTCGAGCACGTCGAGCTTGGTGATGCACAGGCCGCTGATGCCGTTGATCGCCACCGCGCGCTTGAGCGCGACGATGTCGATCCAGCCGCAGCGGCGCGGGCGACCGGTGGTGGCCCCGTATTCCTGGCCCTTGTCGCGCAGTGCCTGGCCGATCTCGTCGTCCAGCTCGGTCGGGAACGGGCCGCCGCCGACGCGGGTCGCGTAGGCCTTGGCGATGCCGAGCACGTAGTCGATCGCATCCGCGCCCACGCCAGTTCCGGCGAGCGCGCCGCCGACGGTGGTGTTGCTGGAGGTCACGTAGGGATAGGTACCGTGATCGATGTCCAGCAGCGAGCCCTGCGCGCCTTCGAACAACACGCGCTTGCCCTGCTTGCGCAGGTCGTGGAGGATCCCGGCCACGTCGGACTTCATCGGCTCGACGTATTCGCCGAACTCCAGCGCCTCATCGAGGGTCTGCTGGAAATCGATCGCATCGCCGCCCAGGTATTTCGTCAACACGAAGTTGTGGTAATCCAGCGCGGTGCGCAGCAGTTCTGCCAGTTGCTGCGGGTAATGCAGGTCGGCCACGCGGATGCCGCGGCGCGCGACCTTGTCCTCGTATGCCGGGCCGATGCCGCGCCCGGTGGTGCCGATTTTCTTGCCACCGGCAGCGACTTCGCGCGCCTGGTCCAGGGCGATGTGGTACGGCATGATCAGCGGCGTCGCCGGGCTGATCTTGAGCCGCGAGCGCACCTCGACCCCGTTGGCCTCCAGCTCGCCGATCTCCTTGCGCAGCGCGGCCGGGCTCAGCACCACCCCGTTGCCGATCAGGCACAGCGCGTCGTCGCGCAGGATGCCCGAGGGGATCAGGTGCAGCACGGTCTTCTTGCCGGCGATCACCAGCGTGTGGCCGGCGTTGTGGCCACCCTGGAAGCGCACCACCGCACCGATGTCACGGGTCAGCAGGTCGACGATCTTGCCCTTGCCCTCATCGCCCCACTGCGCGCCCAACACCACGACTGACTGACCCATTGTCACGACTCCTGAAGCTTGTGGGGCCGGCGATTCGGGCCGGCCGGGCGCATGCCTGCGCGCACAGAAAAAGCCGACTGGGGCGTGCCCGGCCGGCTTTTGTGCATTATCCGGATTTTGCCTGGCCGCGGCCAGCCTTCGCGGTCGCGGGATTCAGGCGGCTACTGGCGCAGGACCCACAGCGAGATCAGGCCGGCGGCGAGCACCCCCGCGCCAAGCACCCGCAGCCGTCCGTCGCCGAGCGCGTACAGCTGGGCGGCGGCCCGCTTCCAGGCACCGGGGGCGACGAACAGCAGCAGGCCCTCCAGCACCGCGACCAGGCACAGCGCCGAGAGCAGCTCCGGCCACACGTCAGCGGTCGGACTTGAGGTACTGCAGGAACTGGTCGTCCTCGTCCATCACGATCACGCCCTGGCCGTCGGCGAACGAGCGACGATAGGCCTCCAGGCTGCGCTGGAAGGCGTAGAAGCCGGGATCGCGGTTGGCGGCGTTGGCGTAGATCCGGGTTGCGTCGGCATCGCCTTCACCGCGCAGTCGCTGGGCGTCGCCCTCGGCCTCGGCGATGATGACCGCCTGCTCGCGATCGGCCTGCGAGCGCACGGTCTGCGCCTGCTCTGCGCCCTCGGCGCGCAGCCGGCTGGCGACCTGCTGGCGCTGCGCGCGCATGCGCCGGTAGACGTCCTGGATCACCTGGCTGTCGGTCGGCAGCTCGATGCGCTTGATCCGCAGGTCGACGATGCTGACCCCGATCGTCGCCGCGCCGCGGTTGATCGCGACCAGTTGCTGGCCGACGATCGCCGCGCGATCGCCCGACACCACCTGCTGCAGCGTGCGCGCGTTGATCTCGTTGCGCAGCGCGTCCTTGATGATCGGCGCCAGTCGCGCGACCGCGACCGATTCGTCGCCGCCGGTGGCGCGGTAGAACGCACGCGCGTCCTCGATCATGCCCACGGCGAAGAAGTCGACGCTGACGTCCTTGCGCTCGGAGGTGAGATAGCGCTCCGGTTCGGCCTCCAGCACCTGCAGGCGCACGTCGAACACCGGCGCGGTCTCCACCAGCGGCCACTTGAAGTGCAGGCCGGGCGCCAGGTCGGTGCGGGCCACGCGCCCGAGGTTCAGCACCATCGCGGTCTGGCCTTCGCGGACCACGAACACCGAACCCATCAGGGCCAGCAGCACGGCCACGACCGCCGCTACGATCAGGGGAAATCTCATCGCGTCGTCTCCTCACGGCCGGCCGGTCGCGCGGTGCGGCCGACGCGCGCGTCGGACTCCGAGGTGACCGTCGGCGAAATCAGTTCCGGCGTCAGCAGGGGCGCCGCGTTGCTGGCGCTGCCGGTGCGCTCTTTTTCCGCCATCGGCACGTAGATCAGCTGGCGCGAGTCGCCACCGACGACCTTGCGATTGCCGCTCAGCACTTCCTGCACGGTCTCCAGCCACAGGCGCTTGCGGGTGACCTCCGGCGCGGTCTGATAGGCATCCACCACCAGCGAGAAGCGGTCGGCATCACCCTGGGCACGGACCACGCTGGCGGTCTTGTAGCCCTCGGCGACGGTACGCACGCGCTGCGCCTGGCCGCGGGCCTCGGGCACGATCTGCGCGGCGTAGGCCTGGGCCTCGCTGATCAGGCGGTCCTTGTCCTGCTGCGCGCTGTTGACATCATCGAACGCCGGCTTGACCTCTTCGGGCGGGCGCGCGTTGGCGAGGTTGAGCTCGGTCACGACCAGGCCGGTACGGTAGGCATCCAGCGATTTCTGCAGTTGCTCGCGCGCCGATACCGCCAGTGCGTCGCGTGCGCCGAGCACGGTGTCCAGCGTCGAACGGCCGACCTGCTCGCGCACGGTGCTCAGTGCCGCCTGCTGCAGGAAGGCATCGGCGTCGCGGGTACCGAACAGGAAGCGCTGCGGATCGTTGGTGCGGTACTGCACGTTGATCTCGACCTGCACGATGTTCTCGTCGCGGGTCAGCACCGGCACGTTGTCGCTGAAGGTCTTGATCTGGGTGGCGTTGATCTTGGTGACCGTCTCGATCGGCCAGGGCGCCTTGAAGTGCGGGCCCGGCTGCAGCACCCGCGCGAACTGGCCGAAGCGCAGCACCACGCCGCGCTGCTGCTCGGTCACCAGCACGAAGGTGTTGAACACCAGCCACAACCCCAGCACCAGCGCGACCCAGCGGCCGATGTTGCCGCTGCCGCTGCCGTCGCTGCCGCCGCCGAAACCGCCGCCACCGCCGCCGAACATGCCCCGCACGCGGTCGAGCAACTCGTCCACCGGGTTGTCGCTGCCTCTGCGCCGCCGTGGGGATCGATCCGATCCGCCGGAGTTGTTACCGCCAGGGGTGTTCCAGGCCATGCCTGCTCCAAATTGGGAAACCGCGCCGGCCGGGTACGCGTCGTGAATGGCACGCGGCGACTGGGCGATTTTAGACAGAATGCAACTAGATAGGGGTGTGCCGGGTTTCCAGCAGGGCCTGGTCGCGTAGCGCCTGCGCCTGCGAAGCCTGCAATTCGATCACATCGAGCAGCGGGCGCAACGACTCGCCGTGCGGCAACACGTACAGGCGTTGTGCGTCCGTTTCGGCCAGGTCGACCTGCAACAGCCAGCCGTGTTCGTCGCCGACTTCGCTGCAGACGGCGCCCAACTCGTGCAGGCGCGCGCGCAACCGCGCCGCCTGCGGCGGTATGCGCAGCTCGCCGCGCACGTGGCGCAATTCCAGCGACTCGCCCAGCAGCGTGCGCAGCAGGTCCAGGCCGACATTGTTCTGCGCCGACAGCCACACGCGCGGGTAGCCTTCGCCGGGGCGGTCGATCCGGGGCTGGGTCGCGGTGCCGGTGCCATTCTCCGAGGTGCCGTCGAGCTTGTCGATCTTGTTGAACACCAGCACCTGCGGGATGTCGCCGGCGCCGATTTCGGCCAGCACCTCGTTGACCTGGGCGATGCGCTCGTCGCGCAGCGGGTCGGCCGCGTCGACCACATGCAGGAGCAGGTCGGCCTCTCGTGCTTCCGACAGGGTCGAGCGGAACGCGGCGACCAGCTCGTGCGGCAGGTCGCGCACGAACCCGACGGTGTCGGCCAGCACCGCGCTGCCGCCTGACAGTTCGATCCGGCGCACGGTCGGGTCCAGCGTCGCGAACAGCTGGTCGGCCGCGTACGCGTCGGCGCCGGTGATCGTGTTGAACAGCGTCGACTTGCCGGCGTTGGTGTAGCCCACCAGCGCGACCCGCGGCATCTCGCTGCGGGTGCGGGCACGACGCATCTGGGTGCGCTGCACTTCGACCTTGTCGAGGCGTTTCTGCAGTTGCTCGAGGCGCTTCTGCAGCAGGCGGCGGTCGGTTTCCAGCTGGGTTTCGCCCGGGCCGCGCAGGCCGATGGAGCCGCCGCGTTGGCGCTCAAGGTGGGTCCAGCCGCGGATCAGCCGCGTCGACATGTGCTTGAGCTGGGCGAGTTCGACCTGCAGCTTGCCTTCCGAACTGCGCGCGCGCTGCGAGAAGATGTCCAGGATCAGCCCGGTCCGGTCGACCACGCGGCGCTCGAGCAGGCGCTCCAGGTTGCGCTCCTGGCCGGGGCGCAGCGGGTAGTTCACCAGGATCAGGTCGGCGCCGCTGGCGTCGGCCGCGGCCTTCACCTCCTCCAGCTTGCCGCTGCCGATCAGCATGGCGGCATTGGGCTTGTCCACGCGGGCGGTCAATACCGCGGCCACGGTCGCGCCGGCCGAGCGCGCCAGGTCGGCGAATTCGGCCAGCAGGTCGTCATCGGGTCGGCCGCCGGCATGGGGCTGGATCAGCAGCGCGTGCTCGCCCTTGCGGGATCGTTCAAACAAGAGCGGTGCGCTCCATGGGCGTGGTGTCGGTGGTGTTCATCATGTCCCCCCGATATGCGGCGCCCGGCGTGTAAATCAAGCCGCGCACGTCAGGCCGGTTCGGCACCACCGGGAATGTCCTCTGCATCGTCTTCGCTGCCCCCATTGGGCTGGACGTAGCCGCCGCCGGGACCCACGCGCACGTTGCGCGCCGGCACCACGGTGGAGATCGCATGCTTGTAGACCATCTGGCTGACGGTATTGCGCAACAACACCACGAACTGGTCGAACGACTCGATGGTGCCCTGCAACTTGATGCCGTTGACCAGGTACACCGAAACCGGCACCCGCTCACGACGCAGCGCATTCAGGAAAGGATCCTGCAAAGATTGCCCCTTGGACATCGGTATTTCCCCAGCGTTCTAGTTTTTGGAATTTCTGGTGGTGTGGCCGGTCGCGGTGCCTGTTGGCTCCCCATGGACCGCATCGCCGGTAGCTGTCCCCACAGCGGCGATGAGCCGATGTTAGCGCAACTGGCCGCGCCTCTGGCCCGGCAGGTCGCGCTTTTTGCGATGTGGGGCACTGTTCAGCGCTTGACGTCGATGAACAGGCGCAAGGCCGTGGCCAGTGCTTCGCGTTGGTGGCCGGGATCGAACCAGCGCACGTCCAGTTGGCCCCGTAGCCATGTGAGCTGGCGCTTGGCGAGTTGGCGGGTGGCATGGATGCCGCGATCGCGGAACTCCCCCACGCTGGTCAACCCATCCAGGTGCTCCCATGCCTGCCGATAGCCCACTGCGCGCAACGCCGGCAGTTCGAGCGGATTCGGGTGCGTCTGCAGTTGCGGCATTTCGCGAAGGCGCCGCACCTCGTCGATGAAGCCCGAGGCGAGCATCGCGTCGAAACGTTGCTCGATGCGCGCGTGCAGGACCGCCCGATCGCCCGGCGCCAGCACCAGCTTGAGCACGCGGAACGGCAGCCGCGGCAGGGTCGCCTGCGCGCCTTGCCAGTCGCTGATCGTGCGCCCCGACAGCCGCTGCACCTCCAGCGCCCGCTGGATGCGCTGCGCGTCGGTGGCGTGGATGCGCGCGCCGGCGGCCGGATCGATCGCGGCCAGCCGCGCATGCAGCGCCGCC
>DATHRJ010000083.1:0-8919 GCA_035465455.1 Lysobacter sp. | reverse complement strand
GACGCTGGTGCGGATGTTCAATCCCAGCCTGGAAACCCATGGCTGGGACTCGGCGCACACCGTGCTGCAGATCGTCAATGACGACATGCCGTTCCTGGTCGATTCGGTGACCATGGCGCTGACCGAACTGGGCATCGGCGTGCACGTGCTGGGGCATCCGGTGATCAACGTCCAGCGCGACAAGGGCGGCAAGCTGGTTTCTGTCGGCAGCGGGTCCCCCGAGTCGCTGATGCACCTGGAGGTCGACCGCCTGGCGCCGGAGGCGATGGCGGCAACAGTAAGATCCGTGCACGCGGTACTCGCCGACGTGCGGGCAATCGTCCGCGACTGGGCGCAGATGCGCGGCAGGATGCTGGAGGTGGCCGAGGATCTTGGCTCGCGCAAGCTGCCGGTCAGCGATGCCGGCCGCCGCGAGGCGCAGGAGTACCTGCGGTGGGCCGCCGATGATCACTTCACCCTGCTCGGTTATCGCGAGTACGAGGTCGTGCGCAAGGGTGACGAGGAGGTGCTGGAAGCGGTGCCGGGCAGTGGCCTTGGGCTGCTGCGTGGGCAGGACACGCGCAAGCCGCGTCCGTTGACCTCGCTGGCGGCGCATTACATGCCGCAGTCGGGGGCGGTGGATGCGTTGATACTCACCAAGACCAATGCGCGCGCCACCGTGCACCGTCCCGGCTACATGGACTACATCGGCGTGCTGAGCTTCGACGCGAAGGGCAAGCCGGTGCGCGAGGAGCGTTTCCTCGGCCTGTACACCTCCAGCGCCTACAACCGCCGGCCGTGGGACATCCCGATCGTGCGCCAGCGCTTCGACTACGTGATGGAGAAGTCGGGGCTGCCGGCCAACAGCCATAGCGGCAAGGCGCTGCGACACATCCTGGAAACCCTGCCGCGCGACGAACTGTTCCAGTCGACCGGCGAGGAACTGCTGCGCACGGCGATGGGCATCCTCGGCCTGCAGGAGCGCGTCGGCAGCAAGCTGTTCCTGCGCCGCGACCGCTATGGCCGATTCTTCTCGACCCTGGTCTACATCCCCCGCGAGCGCTTCAACACCGACGTGCGCCTGCGCATCGAGGCGATGCTCAAGCGCGTGCTGCACGGCGAGCACATCGACACCACGGTGGTACTGGGCGAGTCGCCGCTGGCGCAACTGCACCTGCTGGTGCGGCCCAAGTCGGGCGAGGTGATCCAGGTCGACAATGCCGCGATCGAGGCGGAACTGGCCGAGATCGTACGCAACTGGCAGGACGACCTGCGCGAGCAACTGGTCGAACGCAACGGCGAGGAACGCGGTCTGGCATTGGCGACGAGCTTCGGCCGCGCGCTTCCCGCCGGTTACATCGAGAACGTTTCGGCCAAGGTCGCCGCGGCCGACGTGGAGCACCTGGCCGCGCTCAGCGGCCCCGACGATCTTGGCCTGAGCCTGTTCCGCGCGCACCAGGGCGCCGGTGGCCTGCGCTTCAAGTTCTACCGCCAGAACGACGACATCCCGTTGTCCGATGCGTTGCCGATGATGGAGAACATGGGGCTGCGGGTGATCACCGAGCACCCGTACCGGCTGCACGCGAACGCCTCCTTGCTGTACATCCAGGATTTCGAGGTCGAGACGAGCGCCGACTTCGACGTGGATTCGATCGACGAGCACTTCGAGGAGGCATTTGCCCAGATCTGGCGCGGCAACGTCGAGAACGACGGCTTCAACCGCCTGATCCTCGCGGCCAGGCTTTCCTGGCGACAGGTGGGTATGTTGCGCGCCTACTGCAAGTACCTGCAGCAGGTGGGCGTGCCGTTTTCGCAGGCCTACGTCGAGGAGACCTTCCACCGCTACCCGCTGCTGGCGCGATTGCTGGTCGAGCTGTTCGAGGCAAGGTTCGACCCCCGGACAGGCAGCGAGAGCAAGGCCGAGATCACAGCCGGCGTGGCCCAGTTGCGCGAGCAGCTCGCGAGCCTCGCCCATGGCGACGAGGCATTGATCGCCGCGCTCGACGCCGTAATCAAGTCGCGTTCCGGAACGCGCGAAGCGCAGATAGACGTGACCCGTCGCGTGCTCAAGTCGCTGCTGGACCGGGTATCCAGCCTCGACGAGGACCGGATCCTGCGCAGCTACATCGGCGTGATCGATGCCACCCTGCGCACGAGCTTCTACCAGGATGGCGCCGGTGGCGAAGAGAAGGGCTACGTCAGCTACAAGTTCGACTCGGCGCTGGTACCCGACCTGCCCAAGCCGCGGCCCTACCGCGAGATCTTCGTCTATGGCCCGCGCGTGGAAGGCATCCACCTGCGTTTCGGGCCTGTCGCCCGTGGCGGCCTGCGCTGGTCGGACAGGCGCGAGGATGTCCGCACCGAGGTGCTGGGCCTGGTCAAGGCGCAGATGGTCAAGAACACGGTGATCGTCCCGGTCGGCTCCAAGGGTGGTTTCATCGCCAAGCGGCCGCCCGCGGGCGGGGATCGCGACGCGGTCCAGGCCGAAGGCATCGCCTGCTACAAGATGTTCATCAATGGCCTGCTCGACATCACCGACAACATCGCGGTGGACGGCAGCATCGTGGCGCCGCGCGACGTCGTCCGCCACGACCAGGACGATCCGTATCTTGTGGTCGCCGCCGACAAGGGCACCGCGACGTTCTCCGACATCGCCAACGCCATCGCGCGCGAGCACGGGTACTGGCTCGACGATGCGTTCGCGTCCGGTGGATCGGTCGGCTACGACCACAAGGCGATGGGCATCACCGCCAAGGGTGCGTGGGAGTCGGTCAAGCGGCACTTCCGGGCACTGGGTCGCGATTGCCAGAAACAGGATTTCACCGTCGTCGGCATCGGCGACATGTCCGGTGATGTATTCGGCAACGGCATGCTGCTGTCCAAGCACATCCGGCTGCTGGCGGCATTCGATCATCGGCACATTTTCCTGGACCCGAATCCGGAGGCGGCGCGTACTTTCAAGGAGCGCCAGCGCCTGTTCAAACTGCCGCGTTCGAGCTGGGAGGATTACGACAAGTCGCTGATCAGCAAGGGCGGCGGCGTGCATCCGCGCTCCGCCAAGTCGATCGCGATCACCCCGGAAGTGCGCGAGGCGCTCGGGATCGAGCCGGGCATCGGCACGATGAGTCCGACCGAGTTGATGAGCGCGATCCTCAAGGCGCCGGTCGACCTGCTGTGGAACGGCGGCATCGGCACCTACGTCAAAGCCAGCAGCGAGAGCCACGCCGATGTGGGCGACCGCGCCAACAACGCGTTGCGCGTCGACGGGCACGACCTGCGCTGCAAGGTGGTGGGCGAGGGCGGCAACCTCGGCCTGACCCAGCTCGGCCGCATCGAGGCGGATCTGTGCGGGGTGCTGCTCAATACCGATTTCATCGACAACTCGGCCGGCGTCGACACCTCGGATCACGAGGTCAACATCAAGATCCTGCTCAATGTCCAGGTGCAGGCGAAGAAGCTCACGCTGCCAGAGCGCAACAAGCTGCTGGCGTCGATGACCGACGAGGTCGCCGAACTGGTGCTGACCGACAACTACCGGCAGAACCAGGCGATCAGCCTGATGCAGCGCATGAGCCTGACCCGGCTCGGTTCCAAGCAGCACTTCATCCGCACGCTGGAGGCGCAGGGCCTGCTCGACCGGCAGATCGAGTTCCTGCCTTCGGATGCGGAAATCGCCGAGCGCAGGTTGCGTGGCCAGGGCCTGACCCGGCCCGAGCTGTCGGTGCTGCTGTCGTACGCCAAGCTGGTGCTGTTCCAGCAGCTGGTCGACTCCAACGTGCCCGAGGACCCCTACCTGTCCAAGGAGCTCGTGCGGTACTTCCCGCAGCCCTTGCAGGACAGGTACGCCAAGGCGATGGAGAACCACCGGCTGAAGCGCGAGATCATCGCCACCGCGGTGACCAACTCGATGGTCAACCGCATGGGCGCGACCTTCGCCCTGCGCATGCACGAGGACACCGGCCGCGACCCGGCGGAAATCGCCGAGGCCTACAGCATCGCGCGCGAAGCGCTGGATGCGCGCGAGCTGTGGGCGCAGATCGATGCGCTCGATGGCAAGGTCGCCGAGTCGGCGCAGATCGACGCGCTCATGACGATCTGGCAGCTGATGCGTTCGGTGTCGCGCTGGCTGTTGTCGCGTCCGGGCCCGCTACCGGAAATCGCCCTGGCGATGTCGCGCTATGGCGACGGGCTCAAGGCAGTCCGGGCGGCATTGCCGGACACCATGTCGACCACGCATCGGGAGGCATTCGATGCCAGCCTCGGCGCCTGGAAGGCCAAGGGCCTGCCGCAGTCGCTGGCGACCCAACTGGCCGCCTTGCCGCTGCTGCAGTTCGGCTGCGACATCGTGGAGATCGGCAAGACCCGCAAGCTGTCCCCGGTGGAGGTGGCCAAGGGCTATTTCCACCTCGGTGCGGCCCTGCACCTGCCGTGGCTGTACGAGCAGATCGACGCGCTGCCGGTGGACGGGCGCTGGCAGGCACTGGCCCGCAGCGCGCTGCGCGACGAGCTGGGTGCGCAGCAACGTGCGCTGGTCAGCCAGGTACTCGCGGTCGGCGGCAAGAAGCCGGTCGAGGCCAAGGTCGAGGCCTGGCTGCAGCGTGATAACCAGGGGCTCCAGTTCACCGTTGCGATGCTCAACGAACTGATGAGCCAGAAGACCCTGGACTATCCGACCGCTTCGGTCGCGGTGCGGCGCCTGGCGCAGATTGCCGCTGCGGGCAGCTGAGCCATGGGACACGGGCGGCGGCGGTGAACCGGCCGCCGTCGCCCGGCTGCACTGCGAGGCTGCAGTGTCCGGGTTATCCTGCGGCGCATGACCTCGACGCCCACGATGCCAGCGACGCCACGGATCGCCTTCCTCGCAAGTCCCGGCGAGGAATCGCAGGCCGCCCTGGCCGAACTGGTGCAACGCCATGGCCAGCATCCGCCGGATGCCGCCGACGTCCTGGTCGCGCTTGGCGGCGATGGCTTCATGCTGCAGACCCTTCACCGCCATGGTGGACTGGGCAGGCCGGTCTACGGCATGAAGCTGGGGACGGTCGGCTTCCTGATGAACCATCTCCAGATCGAAGGCCTGGTCGCGCGTATCCATGCCGCCGAGCCGGCGGTACTGCGGCCGCTGGAGATGGTCGCGCAGACCGAGTCCGGCGCGACCGTCGGCTCGCTCGCCTACAACGAGGTTTCGCTGCTGCGGCAGACCCGCCAGGCCGCGCATCTTTCGATCGACCTCAACGGCCAGACCCGCCTGGAGGAACTGATCTGCGATGGCGTGCTGGTCGCGACCCCGGCCGGCAGCACCGCGTACAACTTCTCCGCGCACGGGCCGATCCTGCCACTGGGCACCAACGTGATCGCGCTGACCCCGATCGCCGCGTTCCGCCCTCGCCGCTGGCGGGGCGCCGTGCTCAAGGCCGACACCGAGGTGCGCTTCCGGGTGCTCGACCCCTACAAGCGCCCGGTCAGCGCAACCGCGGATTCGCACGAGGTGCGCGACGTGGTCGAGGTGACGATCCGTGAATCCCACGACCGCACCGTGACCCTGTTGTTCGACCCCGAGCACAACCTCGAGGACCGGATGCTCGCCGAGCAGTTCATCAGCGGCTGAGCCGTTGAGCAGGGGCGGCCGGACCGGTGGACCCACCGTCGCATCCTTTGCGACGCCGGCGGAGGCACAATGCCCTCATGCCCGATGCCAATGCCAACCCGTTGATCGTCGCGATCTCCTCGCGCACGCTGTTCGACCTGGAGGACAGCCATGCGCTGTTCGAGCGCGACGGGCTGGAGGCCTATGCCGCATTCCAGCGCAGCCACGAGGACGAACTGCTAGAGCCGGGGGTGGCATTCCCGCTGGTGCGCAAGCTGCTGGGCCTCAATGAGGGTTCGCCGCCGGAGGCGCCGCGGGTCGAGGTCATCCTGATCTCGCGCAACTCCGCCGACACCGGGCTGCGCATCTTCAATTCGATCGCCCATCATGGTCTGGCGATCCGGCGCGCGGCCTTCAGCAACGGCGCGCCGCCGTTTCCCTACATCCGCCCGTTCGGCGCCGACCTGTTCCTGTCGACCCATGCCGAGGACGTGCGCAGCGCGCTGGAGGCCGGGGTTGCGGCGGCGACCCTGCTGCCGGCCAAGCCCGCGCGCCATCGCCAGGACCAGTTGCGCATCGCGTTCGACGGCGATGCGGTGATCTTCGATGACGAAAGCGAGCGCGTCTCGCGCGAGGGCGGGCTGGCGGCGTTCACCGAGCACGAGCGCCTGCGTGCGGGCGAACCGATGTCCGGTGGTCCGTTCCGTGGCTTTCTCGATGCGCTGCACCGGCTCCAGGCGGCGTTCCCACCCGGGGAGAACGCGCCGATCCGCACCGCACTGGTGACCGCGCGTTCGGTACCGGCACACGAGCGGGTGATCCGTACGCTGCGCGAGTGGGGCATCCGCATCGACGAGGCACTGTTCCTCGGCGGACGCGCGAAAGGTCCATTTCTGGAAGCGTTCGGCGCCGACATCTTCTTCGACGATACCGAGCACAACATCGTCTCCGCGCGTGGTCATGTCACCGCCGGACACGTGCCACACGGGATCGCTAACCCGCTGAAACAGCGCAAGCCTGGTTGAGTTTCGATCAACCCGTCTATCGGATCCGGGCCGTTGCCCCCGGGGTTTCCAGCGGCAGGCGAACGTCACTGAGCTTCCAGCCCAGGCCCTCGCGCGTCAGCACGAACACCACAGGCTGGCCCGCGTCATCCAGCACCGTGGCGGTGAAGCGCGACGGTGATTCGAACCGGTAGCTGGCACCCTCCAGGGGGTCCGTCGGCGGCGCACCCTCGTCGGCGTGTGGACGGCCGCCGCTGGCGCGTTGCCATACGTTGCGCCCGTTCATCATTGCCGCCAGTCCGGCCGGAGTGACCATCGCGTCGACCGTGCCGCCGGCCATGCCACTGGCGATCCGCAGTGCGATCGCACCGAAGGCGTTGGACTGGACCTCCGGGCCAGCACGGCGCACGAGGTAGTCGTCCAACTGGAGCTTGAGGCTGCCTCGCAGCGTCGGGAAATCCACGTGGCGGGACAGTTCGGGCATGTTCTGTGCCTGCACCGCAGCACGGATCGCATTGACCGTGAGGAACGGCCCTGCGGCGACATAGCCCAGCAACAGCACCAACACGATGGCCGCACCAATCCACCACTTCTTCATTTTGTCTCCCATCAGAATTCAAGGTCCATCGCCGCGCACAGGTAATCGGCGAACGGCGCCAGTCCGGTCAGGTCGCGCCCGAGCGTCTTCAGCAGCCGCGGCCCGGTCATCAGGTCATCGTCCAGCGCGCGCACCGCGACGAAGTTCTTGCGGCGCAGGTCGTCGGCGAATTCGAAATCGGCGGGGAAACCCCGCGGCATCCGCACCAGCATCTCGCTGTCGTCCAGCGCGAAACGCCTGCGGAACGCGCTCTGGTACGCGGCCGCCTTCCAGCTGCCGGGGTTGTCGAGGATGAACTGCCGCATGCGCCGCAGCGTGTCGGGCTGCGGGTGCCAAAGGCCGGCACCGATGAAGCACTGCCCCGGTTGCAGGTGCAGGTAGAACGATGGCGCCTCGACCTGGCGGCCGCGTTCGTGGAACAGCCGCGCGCCCTGCCAGGTCTTGTATGGCGCCTTGTCGTGGGCGAAGCGGGTGTCGCGCTGGATCCGGAACAGCGAGCCGCCCACGGTCTTGGGTTCGGCACGGTAATGCGGACTGACCTCGGCCAACAGCGGCTGCAGGTCGGTCAGCAGCCGCTGGAACGGCGCGCGCACGTGGGTGTCGTAGTCGGCTTTGTGTGCATGGAACCATTCACGCGAATTGTTGCGTCCGAGCGCGCGCAGGAACTTGAATGCCGCGTCGTTGAAGTAGCTGCTCATGCGTATTGGTTCGCTGCCTGCGGGCTGGCGAGGCCGAGTTCGTTCGCGATCGAGCGGGCCCATTCGTCGAGCTGATCCAGTAGCGCAAGCTTCCCCGGATCGCCGGCATGCGCATCGCGCAGGGTCGCCATTTCGACGTTGAACCGCCCGAAGTCGTATTCCGACAGCGCCGTGCCCGCCTGCAGCCGCAGCCGCCGATAGTCGTCCCAACGCGCACGTTCCCCGGTCGACAAGGTCTCCGGCCAGTTGCGCGCGCGATAGCGGAACAGCAGTTCCGGCAGGCGCGCATCACGGAATCCGAACTCGCGGGTTCCCAGCGCATCGGGTGCGGTCGCGCGCACCTGGTTGAACAAGCGCTTGTCGCCGTCGCCGATGAACCCGTCGTAGAGCGCGGCATCGGGATCGCTCGGCAGCCGTTCGCGCTGGCGGGCGTACACCTGGCGCACCTTCTCGACCAGCGCAGGCCCGGCGGCACGCAGGTGTGCGGCGCGTGCCAACGCCTCCCCGGTATCGATGCCGAGCCTGGCGAAATCCGGCTCGCGCAGGTGCTCCCAGGCGGCGAGGGAGGGACAGCGATTGAGGTGGACCTCCTTGAGCGCGATGCGTTGCTCGCCCTCGCCCAGTTCGGCTGCCGGCGTGTACAGGCGGTCGGCGATCGCCTCTGCGTCCAGCGCCAGCAGTTGCGCCGGGTCCTGGTCGAGGTCGAACACGATCACCCGGTTGTCGATGTGCGGGTGGCGCGCCAGCGGCAGCACCGCCGCGGCGCACAGCCGTTGCGCCGGGAAGCGCTGCGACACGTGCAGCACCGGTGTCATCGCGATCGTATCGAGCATGCTCGCGGCCTGGCGCTTGTTGCGCAGTGTCAGCGCGAAGTCGAACAGGCGCGGCTGCGCCGCCTTGAGCTTGCGGGCGAGGCCGATCAGGGCGCGCACGTCCGACAGTGCTTCGTGCGCGTCGCCGCTGCGCACGTCGTTGGCGGTGGCCAGGTGTTCCAGCTTGAACGAGGTCGCCCCATCTTCCCGCTGCGGCCACACCAGTCCATCCGGGCGCAGCGCA
>DATHRJ010000082.1:0-5938 GCA_035465455.1 Lysobacter sp. | reverse complement strand
AACGCCTGGATCGCGTCGCGCTGGAATTTCCACTCACTCATCGATGATGTCCTCTGCAGGCAGTGCCCGCAGGTTGTAGGTGTTGGCCATGGCCATGCCGTAAGCGCCCGCATCGGCGACAAGCAGTACGTCGCCCTCCGCAGTCGCGGAAGCCAACAGGCGGCGCTGTCCGAGCACGTCGCCGCTTTCGCAGATCGGGCCGACCACGTCGAACGCGCCCGTGTCCGGGTCGTCGATCCGGCTGAGGTTGTGGATGCCGTGGTACGCCTCGTAGATCGCCGGGCGCATCAGCGCGTTCATGCCGGCATCGGCACCGACACGATGCACCCCGTCCTTTTCGATCACCTGGGTCACCGTGAGCAGCAGCACGCCACTCTCGGCCACGAGGTAGCGCCCGGGCTCGACCACCAGTCCGTAGCGCGGATAGGCGGCCTTGATCTCGTCGAGCCCGGCGCGCCACAGCGCCAGGTCGAAATCCTGCGCGTCCGGCGTGTACGGGATCGGCAAGCCGCCGCCTATGTCGACCGTCTCCACGGTGCCGACCGTGTCGGCCAGCCCGGCCAGATTGGCGTAGACCTCGCGCCAGTGGCGCGGATCGTCGATGCCGCTGCCCAGGTGGGCGTGCAGCCCGCTGATGCGCACGTCGAGCTTGCGCGCCTGGGCAAGGAATGCATCGAAGCGTGCAAGCGGCAGGCCGAACTTCGCGGCGGCGCCGCCGGTGCGGACCTTCTCGTGGTGCCCCTCGCCATGACCGAGGTCCAGCCGCAGCCACACCGTGCGCCCACGGAACACCTGCGGCCAGCGCTGCAATGCCTCGACGTTGTCGATCGTGACGGTGACACCGCGCGCGAATGCGGCTTCGTACTCGCGCCGGGGGGCGAAACTGGGGGTGAACAGCACGCGCTGCGGCGACAGTCGCGGCAGCGCCGCGAACACATGGTCCAGCTCCCCCTGCGACACGCATTCCAGGCCAAGACCCTCGTCGACGATCGCGCGCAGGATCGCCGGGTGCGGGTTGGCCTTGATCGCGTAGAAGCAGCGGTCGATCGCCGCCGTCGCCGCCAGCGCACGCGCGCGTTCCCGCACCATGGCCAGGTCGTACACGTAGCGCGGCGTGCCGGCCTGCGCGCGCTGCAGCAGTCCGCCGCGTGCGCGGAGCCACCATGGCTCGCGCCGCGGCGGCTTGCCGTGCTGGATTTCGCGCCAGCTCGGGCCGAATACGCTCGCGTCCTGCACCGGCATCGCGCCGCTGCGGATCAGCTCGGCGTGCAACTGCGGCAGCAGGCCGTCGGCGTCGGCCTCGTCGATCACGAAGGTGAGGTTGAGGTCGTTGGAGGACTGCGAGATCAGGTGCACGCGCTCCTGGCCGAACGTGGCCCAGATGTCCGAGAGGCGATGCAGCAGCGAGCGCATGCCGCGCCCGACCAGGGTGATCGCCGCGCACGGCGCGATCACCTTGACCCGGCAGACCTCGGCCAGGTCCGTCGAAAGCGCCTGCAGTACGTTGGTGGTGACCAGGTTCTCGCTGGGGTCCAGCGACACGGTGACGTTGGTTTCCGACGAACCGATCAGGTCGACCGACAGCCCATGGCGTTTGAAGCGATCGAAGATGTCGGCAAGGAAACCAACCTGCTGCCACATGCCGATGCTTTCCATCGACACCAGCACGATGCCGTTGCGGCGGCTGATCGCCTTGACCCCGGGAACCGTCACGGCGCTCGCGTCGATGCGCGTCCCCGGCAGTTCGGGGCGCTCGGTGTCGAGGATCGCCAGCGGTACGTTGGCCTCGCGGCACGGGCCGATCGAGCGCGGGTGCAGCACCTTGGCGCCGGTGGTGGCGATTTCCTGCGCCTCGGCATAGTCGAGCCGGGTCAGCAGGCGCGCGTCGGGCACGTCGCGCGGGTTGGCGCTGAACATGCCGGGCACGTCGGTCCATATCTCCACCCGCTGCGCCTTCAGCAGCGCGCCGAAGTATGCCGCCGAGGTGTCCGAGCCGCCGCGGCCGAGGGTCGCGGTGCCACCGTCGCCGTGTCGCGCGATGAAGCCCTGGGTGACCAGCATCGGCGACGGCTGCTGCGCGAACCGCGCGCCGAAGCCCGGATCACCTTCGCGCCGGCAGTTGACGGCCAGGCGCGTCGCCCAGGCGCTCTGGTTCGGCAGCACGACCGCGTCGAGCCAGTCGCGCGCATCGCACCAGCCACAGTCCAGCCCATGCGAAGACAGGTACGCCGCACCGAGCGTCGAGGACAACAACTCGCCCTGGCCGAGCAGTTCGGCCTGCCAATCCAGCGGCCGCGCATCGGCACGGGCGTCCGACGCGAGCGATCGCAATGCGGGCAGACGCTCGCCCAGCACCCGCCCGGGATCCAGGCCCAGCTCGGCACAGAACGCCAGGTGCCGCTCGACCAGCGCGTCGATGCGCGCATCGCGATCGGTGGCACCGTCGGCGATCGCCTGCAACTCGTTGGTCACCCCCGACAGCGCCGACACCACCACCCGCACGCGCACGCCTTCCTCGGCCATGCGTTTGCTGGCGATCTGGCCGATGGTGTCCCAGCGGTGACGCCGCGACACCGAGGTGCCGCCGAACTTCAGTACGACCCAACGCTGCGATTCCGCCACCGCACCCATCCCCAGCCTTTAGAATTGCGCCCGCAGGCCTGATCGATTCCGAAACCGGCCCACTGCGCTCGTGGACGTGCAGTCTAGTCGAACGAACCTCGCGGACCCCACCGAATGACGCTGCGCCGTTACCTGCAACTGGACGTTTTCGCCGACCGGCCCGGCGCCGGCAATCCGCTGGCGGTGGTGCTTGACGCGGACGCCTGCCCGAAGGAGGGCCGCGGCGGCCTCGACGACGCGACGATGCAGGCGATCGCGCGCTGGACGCGCCTGCCCGAGACCACGTTCGTGTTCGCCCCGACCCAGCCCGGCGCGAGCTACCGCGTGCGCATCTTCAGCCCGCGGCGCGAGGTCCCGTTTGCCGGCCACCCCAGCGTCGGCACCGCGCATGCGGTGCTGGAGGCCGGGCTGGCGCAGGCGATCGACGGGCGACTGGTGCAGGAAGGCCTGGCCGGATTGCTGCCTCTGGCAATCGACGGCGAAGGATCCGCGCGCACGATCGCGGTGCGCACCCCGCGGGCGCGGTTGGTCGAAACCGCCACTGACGCCGACCCGCGCCTGATCGGCGCGCTGCGCGGGATCGCGCTGGGCGCATTGCCGCCGGCGCTGATGGACGGCGGGCGTCGCTGGTGGCTGGCGCAAGCCCGCGACGAGGCCACGTTGCGACAGGCATCGCCGCACTGGCCGGCGATCGAAGCGCTGGCCGAGGCTACCGGATCGATGGGCCTGTGCGGGTTCGCGCGCGCCGACGCCGGCCAGGACTACGACCTGGTGGTGCGCGCGTTCGTGGGCGCACCGGCGCAATTCGAGGACGCCGCCTCGGGCGCGGCGAACGCCACGCTGGCGGCGTGGCTCAGCCACAACCGCGCGCTTCCCGGGACCGGGGGACGTTACGTCGTCAGCCAGGGCCGTGAGATCGGTTTCGATGCACGGCTGCAACTGCAGGTCGACGCCGACGGCGAGGTCTGGTCCGGCGGGCGCGTGCGCAGCGTCATCCGCGGCCATATCGACTGGTAACGCCGCCGCTGGCGCAAGAAAGGGACCCGCAGGTCCCTTTCTTGTCGCGCAGCCAGGTCTCCGCAGCCCGCTGTTTCCACCTGCAGAGTTACCCGGGCGTCACTCCGGTCGCACGTCGACCCGCACCCGGATGCGGTCGCCCGGGTGGTAGTTGGTGCGGGTCGCATAACGTCGGCCCGCATATTCGTAGGTGACGTCGTACGCGGTGACGCCGCGGTCGTTGGCCGGGTAGCTGCTGGTGCCATAGCGGTTGTCGCTGTAGCGCCCGTCACCCACCGGAACCGGGTCGCACACCCGGACGGTACCGGTGCGGTTGGTCTGGCGCTGACCCTGCTCGTAGATCTGCCTGCCGGCAATGCCACCGACCATCGATCCGATCGCCGAGGTGGCGTAGCGCGCACTGCCGCCGCCAACCTGGCTGCCGATCATCGCGCCGACCAGGCCGCCGACCACGGTGGCCACGGTGCCGCCGACCTGGCTGCCGGAGTTGCGGCTGCCGTAGGGATCGTAATAGCGGTCGTCCTGGCGGTAGCCGTCGTTGCGGTAATCGCCATAGGGCTCGTAACCGTTGACCGTGGTGGTGCGCTCGTAGCAGTTCGGGCCACGGGCGGAGTTGCCGTATCCGGACGCGGTGTAGGTGCCATTGCCGTAGCCCGAATTGCCGTTGCCGTAGCCGGAGCGCGAATCGAACACCGGGTCGACCCGCAGCACCCGGGCATAGTCGTACTGGGCGCCGCGGCTCTGGCCGTACTGGTCCGGCGAAGGCTGCAGGTAGGTGCGGCCGTAGGTTTGCGCGCCGGCGCTGGCGGTGGTGGCCGCGAGGGCCACGGCGAGGGTCGATGCCATCAGACGCTTCATGCTTGCTCCCACACGCCGGAATGACGTTGAGACGATGGTCGGTGCGCAGCGGTCAACAGCGCCTGAACCGGGGACAGGTCGCCTGAATGCGTTTAGCGGGACTACAGGCGCGCCGCTCAGCCGGCCAGTGCCGCCTCAAGGCTGATCGGCACCGCGCTGAGCGCCTTCCCCACCGGGCAATTGACCTTCGCATCCTGGGCGATCGCCTGGAAACGCGCCTCGTCCAGCCCCGGCACCTCGGCCTTGAGCTTCAACCGGATCTGCGACAACGCCGGCCCGCCGTCCATCGACAGGTCGACCTCGCACCGGGTATCCAGGCCGGTCGCGGGGTGGCCGGCCTCCGCCAGCTTGCCCGACAACGCCATCGTGAAGCAGCCGGCAAGCGCGGCGGCGATGAGTTCCTCGGGATTGGTGCCCTTCTCGTCGCCGAAGCGGCTGCTGAAGGCGTACCGGGTGTTGTCCATCAGCCCGCTCTGCGGCGTGCTGAGCCGGCCTTGCCCGCTCTTGAGGTCGCCTTCCCAGTGTGCGGTGGCGTGGCGCGAGATACCCATGGCGGAACTCCTTGATGACGAAGCGGCAGGCTAGCCGGGTCGGCGTGAGTTGCGCGTCGGCTCGCCCCCGCGCGCGCGGCCCGGGTATCACGATCCGCTTGACCGCCCTGCCCACCTGCGGGAATCTTGGCGTCCGGCATCCGCCGGCCCCCGCCATGACCGCCCGCCCAGCGCCACGTGCCCGGGCGCGCCGCGCGGACAGCCATGACGGCCTTCCACCCGACAGGGAGAAGTCCGCTCATGCCGTACAAGACCGAAGACATCCGCAACGTGGCGCTCGCAGGCCACCCCGCCGCCGGCAAGACCACGCTGTTCGAAGCCCTGCTGCACGCCGGCGGCGCAATCCACACGGCAGGCACGATCGAACGCGGCAGCACCGTGTCCGATTCCGATCCGATCGAGAAAAGCCGCGGCCATTCGCTGGATGCCGCGATCGCGAGCATCGACCATGCACCACCCTCGCAGCGGCCGGTGCACATCAACCTGATCGACACCCCCGGATACCCGGAATTCCGGGGTCCCGCGCTGTCGGCGCTGGCCGCGGTGGAGACGGTCCTCGTCGTGGTCGCCGCCGACGGTGGCGTCGAATACGGCGCGCGGCGGATGATGGACCACGCCAAGGCGCGCAATCTGTGCCGCGCGATCGTGGTCAACAAGATCGACCATGCCGATGCCGATCCGGCGCGGGTGCTCGACGAACTGCGCGAGGCCTTCGGCCCCGAGTGCCTGCCCCTCAACCTGCCCGCCGATCGCGGCCGGCGCGTGATCGATTGCTTCGGCGCTGCCGGCGGGTCCGCGCCGGGGGGCGACAGCGATCTGGGCGCGGTTGCCGAGTGGCACCAGAAGATCATCGACCAGGTGGTCGAGGTCAACGAGACGGTGATGGAGCA